>CAYUZM010000006.1:0-23446 GCA_964449665.1 uncultured Solibacteraceae bacterium | reverse complement strand
TTATGGACCTCCCCAAACGGGTGGTGATCATCGGCGGCGGTTTCGCCGGCCTCACCTGCGCCCGCGCGCTGCGCGGAGCCAACCTCGACATCAAGCTCATCGACCGCCGCAACTTCCACCTCTTCCAGCCCCTGCTCTACCAGGTCGCCTCCGGCGGCCTTTCTCCCGGTGACATCTCCGCGCCCCTGCGCAGCGTCCTCCGCCATCAAAAGAACATCCAGGTCCTCATGGGCGAAGTCACCGGCTTCGACCCCTCCGGCCGCCGCGTCCTCCTCGCCGACGGCGAAGTTCCTTATGACACTCTGATCGTCGCCGCCGGAGCCGAAAGCCACTACTTCGGCAATCACGATTGGGAACAGTTTGCCCCCGGCCTCAAAACCATCGAGGAAGCCACCGAAATCCGCCGCCGCATCTTCGAGGCCTTCGAACACGCCGAACGCGAACCCGACGAGCAACTCCGCCGCGCCTGGCTTCGTTTCGTCGTCGTCGGCGCGGGCCCCACCGGCGTCGAACTCGCCGGAGCGATCAGCGAAATCGCCCGCGACACGCTTCGCGAAGACTTCCGCTCCATCCACCCCGAAGAAGCCGAGATCCTCCTCCTCGAAGGCGAACCGCGCGTCCTTCCGCCCTTTCCGCCCGACCTCAGCGACCGCGCCGAACGCGCCCTCATCGTCCTCGGCGTCCGCTCCCGCACCGGCGTCCGCGTCACCAAAATCGATGAAAGCGGCGTTCTCATGAAGACCCCCGAAGGCGAGCAGCGCATCGACGCCCACACTGTCCTCTGGGCCGCCGGAGTCCGCGCCAACCCGCTCGGCAAGCTCCTCGCCGAAGCCCTCGGCGCCGAAACCGACCGCGGCGGCCGCGTCCTGGTCAACCCCGACCTCACCGTCCCCGGCCACCGCGACATCTTCGTCATCGGTGACCTCGCCCACGCCACCGATGACAACGGAAAGCCCCTCCCGGGCGTCGCGCCCGTCGCGATGCAGCAGGGCCGTTACGTCGCCCGCAACCTCCGCCGCCGTCTCGAAGCCATCGCCCCCGGCGACTTCCACTACTTCGACAAAGGCAGCCTCGCCACCATTGGCCGCAACGCCGCCGTCGCCGACTTCGGCCGCATCCACATGGACGGCTTCGTCGCCTGGCTTGCCTGGCTCTTCATTCACTTGATGTATGTCGTCGGCTTCCGCAACCGCCTGCTCGTGGCGCTGCAATGGGGCTTTCAATACCTGACCTTCAATCGCGGCGCACGGCTCATCACCGGAACCGTCCAACCCGTTCGCCCCGAGACCCGACCCGAACTCTCCACCGCCCGCGGCGAAACCGCGCCGGACACCGCCGATCCCGCCCCGGACGCCGTCCGCGTACCCGCCGCCGAACCGGCCGCCACTCCCGCGCGCACCGCCACCCCCGCGAGCACCGCCACCACACCACCACCCGCCGCCGCCGAAGCCCCCCAGCCTACTCCTTCGGATCGATAAACTTCTCCAGCGCAAAGCCCCGCTTATGCTTGGTGTCCACCACCTGGCCCGAGTACTTCGGTGTGCCATACACCTCAAGCGTCAACGGCCGGTGAATCGGATAGTCGAGCATCACCACCTGCCCCGGCTCCAGCGCCAGAATCGTCTCGGCCGACATCGTCGGCCCACGCAGCCGCGCATCCACCAGCATCTGCGCCGGACGGATCAACTCAAAAATCCGCTGCTGCTCGGCCTCCGACGACTCCGACTTCCGCAGCGACCACTGCTGGTCGAACTTCTGCCGCAGCATCTTGATGATGATCGACGGGATGCCCATGTTGAGCATGCCGACGTTCTCGCCGATGCGCACCTCCATGCTGATGGCCACCACCGCTTCGTTCGGCGCCAGAACCTGCAGCATTTGCGGCTCCGTCTCGCGCGCTTCGACATTGAAGCCAATATGCGCCACGCCCGACCACGCCGCCTTCAGATCGTTCAAGATGATGCGGTAAATCCCGTCCAGAATGCTCTGCTCGATCTCCGTGATCTCGCGGTCGAACTTCGTGCTCGTCGGCTTCCCCGAGCCGCCCAGCAGCATTTCGATCACCGGAAACACCAGCGTCGGATTCATCTCCAGCACCGCGTTGCCGTCGTACGGTTTCATCCCCAAGGCGGCAATGATCGTCGGTGACGGCAGGCACTGCGAAAACTCCATGAACGAGAGCTGCTCCACCGATACCAGATTCACGATCACATAGGCGCGCAGGTACGCCGAAAGGCTCGATGCCAGCGTTCGCCCAAAATTCTCGTGCAGCATGTGAATCGCCCGCAGCTGGTCTTTGGCGATTCGGTCCGGCCGCCGGAAATCGTAGGTAGTCGCAAGCTTCGCAAGGTCGTCGTCGGCGCCGGTGTCGCGCCGGCTCTTGAATACGTTATCGATCTCCTCCTGGCTGAGGACACGATCAATCGAAATGGGACGTGGGTCCACACAAGAATCATCGGAAATTGCCCCGCTCGAATGAAGATGGGAATTCCCCGTATTCCACCCAACCTGGCAAGTGCTACCCCGCCAAAGCTAACGTATCCCCGGCCCCACTACCACCACGCCCACTACAATAAAGAGGGTGCCAAGCTTCTTCGTCCAGAACTTCGGCTGCCGCGCCGCTCAGGCCGACGGCGCCGCGCTCGAATCCGCCCTCGCCCGCGACGGCCACGCCAACGCCCCCGCCGCCTCCGCCGCCGAACTCGTCATCCTCAACACCTGCACCGTCACCGCCGAGGCCGACAACGACCTCCGCCAATCCATCCGCCGCCTCCGCCGCGAAAACCCCGCCGCCCGCGTCCTCGTCACCGGCTGCTACGCCCAGCGCGCGCCCGCCGAAATCGCCGCCCTCCCCGGCGTCGACTGGGTCGTCGGCAACTCTCATAAAACACAAATCGCCGAAATTGTTTCGCGCGAATGGGACGCCGCTCCCGCCCGCGATACCCTCGACTTCCACGGCCAAATCCACATCGGCGACATCACAGCCCACACCGGTTTCCTCTCCGCCCCCGTCGAAGACGCCTCGGGCGACCGCACCCGCCCCAACCTCAAAATTCAGGACGGCTGTAACAACGTCTGCACCTTCTGCATCATCCCCTCGGTGCGCGGCCGCAGCCGCAGCGCGCCGGACGGGCAGGTGGTCGAACAGGTGCGCGCGCTCGCCACGCGATATAAGGAAATTGTTTTGAGCGGAATCAACCTCGGCCGGTGGGGCCGCGATCATGGAAGCCAACGGGGCTTCGAACAACCTAACGGCATCCCGCCCCGCCTCGCCACACTCGTCCGCCAACTTCTCGACGAAACTCCCGTCCAACGCCTCCGCCTCAGCTCCGTCGAACCGATGGATTTCTCGGACGATCTCCTCGAACTCATGGCCGCCTCCCCGCGCCTGGCCGCCCATGTCCACGCGCCCCTCCAATCCGGCTGCGACGCGACGCTCAAGCGCATGAAGCGCCGCTACCGCGCCCGCCACTACGCCGCCCGTCTCGAACGCGCCCGCGCCCTCATGCCCTACGCCGCCATCGGAGCCGACGTCATGACGGGCTTCCCCGGCGAAACTGAGGCCGAGTTCGAAGAAAGCCGCCGCTTCATCGAAGCCATGCCATTCACTTACCTGCACGTTTTCACTTACTCCGAACGCCCCGGCACGCCCGCCGAAAGTTACGAAGGCGCGGTCCCCATGCGCGTGCGAAAGGAACGCAACGCCATCCTCCGCCAACTCGCCGCCAGTAAGAACGCCGCCTTCCGCCGCCAATTGATCGGACGCACGCTCAGTGTGGTTACTCTCGAAGAAGGAATGCCCGCCCTGAGCACGAACTATCTCAAAGTGGAACTCGCCCACCGCCGCCCCGCGAACCAACTCCTCGACATCCCCATCGGCCACGCCACCGCCGCCGGACTCGCAGAACACAACCCGCTCGCGGTGCTCGGCGCATGATCACGCGCGACTCAGCCCTCGCCCTTGTCGCAACCTTTTCCGCCGCCGGCGACGAGATGGCCCTCAAAAGCCAGGAACTCATCCTCATGCTCCTGCGCCACTCCGAATCGCCCTTCGCGCGCGACCAGTTCGCCCCCGGCCACATCACCGCCACCAGCGTCGTCCTCTCGCCCGACCAGAAATTCGTCCTCCTCGTCCACCACCGCCGCCTCGAACGCTGGCTCCTCCCCGGTGGCCACGTCGAACCCGAAGACGAATCCCTCGAAGCCTCCGCCCGCCGCGAAGTCGCCGAAGAAACCGGCTGCACGCTCTCCACCGTCCCTGCCCTTCTCGCCGGAATGGATGTCCACGGTATCCCGCCCCGCAAGAAGGAACCCTACCACCAGCACCACGACCTCATCTTCACCTTCCGCGCCACCGACACGACCGTCCGCACCAGCGAAGAGTCGCGCGACGTGCGTTGGTGCGAAGTGAATGAGGAAGAGTTCCGCCGCTACGCGCTGCCGGACCCGATCGTGCGCGCCGTGCACCGCGCCGGCGGCTAACGTCCCCGCGCCTGCGTCCCGCGTAACCCGCTGCGGCCTCCTCGCCCATCCCCGTCCGCAACAGCGCGACAGCCCATCCCCTACCGCCACCGCGCAACCGCACATCCCCGGCCGCCAGCGCGCAACCGCCCCGGCCCTCCCTTCGCGGTGCCGCAACCAGAATTGCGAGCGCCCGCTCATCTGCACGCCCGTGCGAATGCTGGGAGAATAGAGGTGCGGAAGGACCCCATTGGCAAGCAACTACGGCGCGTTCGCGAACGTGAGGCCGCCAGGCCGGGGTTCGATGTCAGCGCAATTCTCGAAGCGCCGTGGAAACAGAAGCGGAGTGCACAGGTTGCCATGCGAAACGCGGAAACGATTGAAAACGACCTGATGGAGATCAGCGCCATCGCCGACGATTCGATCAAGCTCGAACGGATCGTGGCGTGGTGCGCGGCGCATCCCGAGGAAGTGCCGTTTGCGCTCCATCAACTCTTGAGCCGGGGCAACGTGGAGCCCTCGCAGGGCTCGTAACCATCACGACGACAGCGCGGCCAGAAGCATCGCTTTCGTGAAGCCGTAGTTGTAGATCTCGCCCACGAAGCCGCCGCCGCCCACCTTGGCGTACTGCCCCTGAATGCCTCGCTCGCGGTCGATATCGATCGCGCGGGGATGCTCCGGCAGCACGCTGCGCGAGTATTTCTGGCGCACCAGTTCCTTCATCACTTCGAACATGTTGACCTGGCCTTCGTCCAGCCAGACCTCCGTGTAGTCGACGTACGGCTGGCGCACGGTCACGTTGCGGAAGTGGACGTGATTAATCACGTCGCGTTTGCCAAGATACTTGCAGACCGCCACCGGATCTTCACCCAACTCGCGCGTCACGCCGCAATCGAAGGTGATGCCGTTGTACGGGCTCTTGTACAGGTCAAGATAGCGTTTCCACTGCGCAAACGTCGAGAACATTTGTTCGGAGCCGCGTGAGATGGGCGCCGGCGGATCGTTGGGATGCAGCGCAAACCGCACGTTTGCCTTCTCGGCTTCCGGAATCACGGCCTTCAGGAAATACTCGGCCCGTTTGAAAAGGTCCTCGCTCTTGTGGGCGCCTTCGTTGTCCAGCGGCGGCAGGTCCTTCACGCGCGCGTAATTGAACCGTGTGAGCCCGGAGCCCGCGCGGCCGATCTCCTCCTCGTAGCCTTCGGTGATGCGATGCGCGTAGAAGTTGTACTCGATGCACGGCAGCCCCGCTTTTCCCGCGGCCCGCGTCGACTTGATGATGTTCTCGATCTCCTGATCGCGGTTCGGGCCGCCGCGGATGATGTGGTTCATGCCGCCGATCATCGAGTTCACCACCGTCATGCCCTGTTCCTTCATGCGCGCGATCATGGCGCGCAGGTTCTCTTCCGTCCATGGCATCCCGCGTCCGCCGCCGCCGCCGATGACGTGAAAAACGCCCACCTGTTGGAGCGCGCGGTTGGCCGCCTCGTCGCGGCCCGCATAGGCGCAGATCTTGGGAATGCCTTCGCCTGAGACCGCGATGGGCCATGTTGCGTTTGCGGCGGCGAGGCGCACGGGCGTGAATGAGGCGAGGCCGGCGGCCCCGGCGGCGTGCGCGAGTTTTCTGCGAGTAAACCTGTTGTTCATGGAGGGAATCGGCTCCTTTGTGCGGCTCCATTCTGTCGCAGTGGAGCGGCGGGGGCAAGGATGGATCGCGCGATGGATCGCGCGAGTCGAGTTGCGGCCCGTGCGCCACGATCCGTCGTTGTGGCGCCCCCAGCGCGTCTACTGCCCCGTGCGCGGTTGCGCGCCCGCCTCGGGACGCGCCGGGCGCGGTGGTGCCACGTAGTTCACCAGTTCGTCGGCGGGCTTCTTCGCGGCCCAGGCGATGCCGCGCAGGAGCGTGCGCTGAATCTGATAGTTGGAAAAATTCGCGTAGTAGTGGCCCTGCATCCACACAAACGCGCGCGCCGTTTGGCCGTTCGCGGCCGGGTGCTCGTACGTCCAGATCTGCGGCACCTTCTCTCCCCGATGATCGCCCGCGCTGCGGGTGGGCGCGATCTCGGCCGTCGCCAGCACGTGGATGCCGGGATTCGAGGCGAGCGTGAGGTTGAAGAACGCTTCGTCAAACAGCGTGAAGTCGGTCATGTCCTTCATGATCGGGTGCTCTTTGTCGACCACCGTGTAGGGCACCGGCGCGTCCAGCGTGTAGTTCACCTCGCCATGCTTCTTCGCCCCGCCCAGCAACTTGGAAAATTGCCCGGGGTCGGGACCGCAAAGCGCATCGTGCAGACTCACCAGCCCGCCGCCGCGTTGGACGAAGGCCTCCAGCGCGCCGTTGTCTTCGCCGGTGAAATAACCGGCATCGCCCTTGTAGATCACCACGACGTCCGTCTTCTCCAGGTCGGCGCGCGACGGGGGCCGAAGCGAACCGTTCACCACCGCGCCGCGTTCGGTGAGTAGCTTGCTCCAATCGGCGAGAAACTGCGGATAATCATGCTGGCCCGGCGTGTGCGTTTTGAGCCCCGCCCAGAGGAAGACGCGCATGCCGTTCGTGTTTTGGCCCGGGATGCGGGGCGCCCCGGCGACCTGCGCCGCCGGCGAATAGGGAAGCAGGGCAGCCGGCACCAGCAGCGCGGGAAAGAAGGAGTGTTTCATCAACGCGTGACCTCGGTTCGACAATCTTATCCGAACTGGCGGGCCGTGGTGAGACATAATATTCGATTGACTCCTACTCAACCGGAAGAGCTCGCAAGCGCCTTGGCCGACGCCAGCGCGCGCGGGCGGACAATCTCAATTACAGGCGCCGGAACCAAGCACGCCTATGGCGGGCCGCGATCCGAGGCCGAGGTTCCGCTTTCCACCCTGGGCCTCAACCGCGTTCTGCAATATGAACCGCATGACCTGACCATCTCAGTTCAGGCGGGCATGCGTTGGGCGGAATTGGAGGCGACGCTTGCGGCCAACGGGCAGTCGATTCCACTCGACCCGCCTTTTGCCGCCGGAGCCACCGTCGGCGGCGTCGTCGCGGCGGCCTTGAGCGGCCCGCGCCGGTTGAAGACCGGATCGGTGCGCGATCTCGTCATCGGCATGACCTTTGCCACGCTCGAAGGCAAGCTCATCCAAACGGGCGGCATGGTGGTGAAAAACGTCGCCGGGCTCGACATGGCGAAACTCATGATCGGCTCATGGGGAACGTTGGCCGCGATCGCGAGCGTGAACTTCAAACTCACGCCGGTGCCGCCCCGCACGCGGACCTTCGTGCTTCCGGCCGCGCGGCTAGATGGCGCACAGCGCGGGCTGCTGCAACCGGTGGCCTACGACGTCGTGAAACGCACGGCCGTGGGCATGGAGTTGCTCATCCAATGCGCCGGAACCGGCGCCGTCATCGAGCGTTGCACGAAGGAACTGGCGGGCGCGCGCATTGTGGATGACGAAGCTGAGACCACGCTGTGGGAAGAGATCCGCGAGTTCGCGCCCAGGTTCCTCGCCCAACATCCCGGCGGCGTGATCGTGCGCACGCCCTGCACATTGACGCAGGTGCCGCAGGTGATGACCTCGCTTCCGGGACCCGGCGTGGCGAGAGCCGGAAACGGCGTCGTCTATGGTGGCTTTGAATCCTCCACCGCCGCCCAGGCGTGGGTGGAGCAGGCGCTCAAGATGGACCTGAATCCCGTGGTTGAGGCCGCGCCCTTGCGTTATCCGGTCGAGCAGCGCTGGCCCCGCACGGGACAGGATTTTTCGTTGATGGAGAAACTGAAGGCGATGTTTGATCCGGGACATCTGCTGAACAAGGGGCGGCTCTATGGCAGGATTTGAGGTTTTGCACGACAAGCCGCAACAGTCCGATCTCGATAAGTGCGTCCATTGCGGCTTGTGTTTGAATTCCTGCCCGACCTATCGCGAATTGGGCATCGAGATGGATTCGCCGCGAGGGCGGATCTACCAGATGAATCAGGTGGCGGCGGGCGGGCCCATCTCGCCCAGCTACGTGGAGCACCTGGAGTTGTGCCTTGCCTGCCGGGGCTGTGAGTCGGCCTGTCCTTCCGGCGTGCAGTATGGACGGCTCATCGAAGATGCGCGCGCCGAGATTGAGACGGCGCGGCCCAAGGCCGCCCATGTCCGCTGGCTGCGCGGCTTCGTGTTCGACACCCTGCTGCCCTCGCGGTTTCTGCTGCGCGTGGCGGCGGTGAAGCTGGCCGTGTATCAAAAGAGCGGCCTCCAGGCGCTGGCCCGCGCGTCGGGGATTTTGAAGGCACTCGGACTCGCGAAAATGGACGAGCTGTCGCCCCAGGCGCAATTCCCGACTTTTTTCTCCCAATATGGCAAGGTTTTCCCGGCCAAGGGCGCGCGGCGCTACAAGGTGGCGCTGCTCGGCGGCTGCATCGCCAACATCAGCTTTGCCCGTTTGAATGAAGCGACCGTGCGCGTGCTGCAAGCCAACGGCTGCGAGGTGCACGTGCCCGATGCGCAGACCTGTTGCGGGGCGCTCGCGCTCCATGCCGGCGTGCGGACCACCGCGCGGCGGTTGGCGACCCAAAATGTGGAGTCGCTGGCGGGCGCGGGATTTGACGCGATCATCACCAACGCCGCCGGTTGCGGCTCCACGCTCAAAGAATACGACCATTTGCTCGGCACCGTTGCCGCGCGAAGCTTCAGTGCGCAGGTGAAGGACATCAACGAATTCCTCGCCTCCATCGAGATGACGCCGCCGCAAAAAGAGTTGAAGCTTCGCGTGACTTATCAGGATTCATGCCATCTGGCCCACGGGCAAAAGGTGCGCGCCGCCCCGCGAAAATTGCTCAACGCCATCCAAGGCCTCACCTTGGTGGAAATGGCGGGCTCGGATATTTGTTGCGGGTCGGCCGGAATTTACAACATCGTGCAGAACGAAATGGCGATGGCGCTGCTCGAAAAGAAGATGACCTCGGTGGCGGACACGTCAGCCGATGCCATCGCGACGGCAAACCCAGGTTGTATGATTCAACTGGCCGCCGGCGTGAAAATGCGTAAGACCGGGCAGCCCGTGTATCACGTCGTGGAGTTGCTGGACCGCGCCTATGGAGGCGGAGCCGCCCATTGAGGCGCATAGGAGATCACATGAAGATTGCAGGATTCGCGTTGCTGTTGGCGGGCGCATTATTTGCCGCGCAGGAAACCGAGTTGAAGGACTCGAGCGGCGCCACCGTGATCAAATACGTCGTCGAAGCGCCGCCGAACGCGCCTCCGGCAGGCACAACCGATCCGGCCAAGCAGTTGGGTTTGTTCCTCTGCTTCCCGGAGCACGACCGTCCCGTCGGCGACGAAATCTATCCCGTGCGCGAGGCGCTGAAGCGCCAGGGGCTGCTCGATCAGTTTGTGCTCATCGGGGGCGGTCCTCAGGAACGCAAATTCGGCGCCAAGGATCATGAGCCGATTCAGAAGCTGCTGGCCTGGGCGCTCAAGACGTACCCCATCAATCCGCGACGCGTCTACATGTACGGCAAGGGCGAGGGCAGCAACATCTCGGGCCAGTTCTCGATGATGTATCCGAACCTCACCGCCGCCTCCATTGGCTATAGCTGGGGCTGGTGGAAGTTCCAGACCGAGTTGGACAAGCCGCTCAACGCCGCCAAGACGATGCCGGAAATCTACCTCGTGCTCGGCCTCCGCGACCTTTCCTATCACTTGACCAACGTGCGCGACGTCTATGCGCGCACACAGGCGAAGGGCTATCACATCATTTACCGCGAGTTCGCCGAACTGGGCGCGCGGACCTATCACCAGCCGAGCAACGACGACGCGATCGCATGGGCCTCGCGGCTGCGGCATAAAACCTTGCCGCTGTCGGCCGGCGAAACGGCGTTGTTGAAGAATCTGAAACTGGTGAACGGCCGCTTCCCCGCACTGTCCACAGTGGGCGGCGCTCCGGCCGGCGTGGAGTTGCGGAAGTTGCTGGCATCGCCCGATGCGGCGACCCGTGCGGCGGCGGCGCGCACCGCCTACGACGCGATCTATGACGAAGAGACAATGGCCGCCCTGGGCAAGGCGGCGTTGGACGCTTCCTCGGTGGTGCGGCGCGAAGCCTTTCGGGCGTTGGCCCTGCACGCCAACTGGCGCTCGGCGGCGGCCCAACATGCGTTGATCGAACTGGCGTTGTCGGAGACCAAGGCCGTCGAGGCCGATGATCGCGTCGACGCCGTCGATGGCATTATCCATGCGGCGAAGCTCCAGGTGAACGGAGTGAAGCAGGATCCGGCGTTGTTCGGTACGCTCATCGCCATGTTGAACGACAAGAACGAGCAGTTGCGGACGATGGCGAGCAACTTCCTTTCGCAGGTGCGCGATCCCGAATATCGCGGCGACCTGACCCGCAAAGAGAACAAGGAGCCCGAGGGTGGTTGGACGGCGTGGCTCGAACGGACCACCGCCGACGCCGAAGGATACTTTGCCGATTACAAAGGCTGCGGCTCGGTGAAAGATGCGGCGGCCGTGAAGTTCTGCGAAGGCGAGACGCACTATTCGCGCAACCCCGCCGAGGCGCTGCGCTTGACGGTAGAGGCCGCCGAGGCCGGTTATGTTCCGGCGCAGGCGATGGCGGGAATGATGTATGCGATCGCCAAAGGCACCGAGCAGAATCTGCCCGAGGCCCGGAAGTGGTTCCAAAAGGCGGCCGATGGCGGTCACCGGCTCGCGCCCAAGCAGTTGGCGCAGGTGCCCGGACGGCGCCCGGCGGCTCCCGCGGCCACCCCTGCGCAGCCGTCGCCTACCGCAAAGACCGGCGGACAGTAGCGGCCGGCTCACGCCCTGCCCTGACCACCGGCTCACTCCCCCTTGGGGCCGCCGGCTCACGCCCTGCGCTCCCAATGCGCCCAGCGCACTCACTACGCCCGGCGCTCCCACTACGCCCGCCCGCAGCCTCGTGGCAGTCATCGTGCACAGGGAATTGCAGGCCTATGACAAAAGAACTGCTACTGGACGCACTGAACGATGACCTCGCCGACGAGTTTGCCAGCGCGATTCAATACGTGAACCACGCGGCCCTCATCACCGGCGCGCGGTTTATGGCGGTACAGAAAGAGCTCCTCGTGCACGCCACCGAGGAGATGCAGCACGCCACCACCCTCGCCGATCAAATCGCCTCCTTGGGCGGGAAACCCACCACAAGCGTTGCGAAGATTCAGGTTTCCGACGATCCCGATGACATGCTTCGCCAGGACCTGGCCGGCGAACGCGACGCCGTGGCCCGCTACAAGGAGCGCATCCGCGCCGCAATGGAGTTAGGCGAATACGGACTCGCGCGCGTCCTCCAGGACATCATCGTGATGGAGGAAGAGCACGTCAAAGATCTGGAGATGGCGCTCGGACTCTAGCACGCCTTGCCCGGCTCGGCTTGGGGAATTTGGCCCATCGGCTGGCTATTGGGTCATTTCCTCGTAGCGCCGCGACACAAAGTCCCAGTCGACGACTTGCATCACCGCGCCGAGATAATCCGCGCGGCGGTTCTGGTATTTCAGGTAGTAGGCGTGTTCCCACACGTCGATGCCAAACAGCGGCGCGCGTCCGGACATCCACGGGCTGTCCTGGTTGGGGGAAGTCTCAATCGCCAGCGAATCCTTGCCCTGCGGCATCACCCAGACCCAGCCGCTTCCAAAAACAGTGAGCCCGGCCGCGCTAAGTTGCCGCTCGAAGGCGGACTGGTCGCGGAACGAGTTGCGAATCGCCGCCGCAAGGCGGCCCTTCGCCGGACCTTTATTCTTCCCCAATGTCTGCCAGAAGAGCGAATGATTGGCGTGGCCGCCGCCATTATTGCGGACCGCGTTGCGCACGGGCGCGGGCACCTGCGTCAGGTCCTTCAGCAACTCCTCCAGGGGACGCGCCGCCAGGGCGGGATGCGAGGCCAAAGCCTTGTTCAGGTTGTCGACATAGGCCTGATGGTGTTTGCCGTGGTGAATCTCCATCGTTTTCGCGTCGACGAACGGTTCCAGGGCATCCGTGGCATAAGGAAGTTTGGGTAGCGCCGCCATCGGCGGCTGCGTTTGTCCCTTCAGATCCAACGAACCCAATGCGGCGGCACCGCCGAGTAAAATTCTTCTGGTCATAAGGATTAGACCCCTCTCGGGGGGAATTCGTTTCTTGCGGTGCGCGGGCCGCCGTATGGGCAACGCGGATTGCCGAGGCGCAATCATCGGTTAAGCACGTGAAGAATTTGCGGCGGCGCGTAATCGCGGCAGCGCAAAGCGAGTACCCGGGATTGGACCAGATCAATGCCGGGCCGCTGCCTCGAACCTTGGCCGGGCGCGGCGAGGTCGCCGTGATCGTGACGGTGGAAGGGAACCGCGCAAACCGCGTTACCGTGGCCGTGCAGTAGAGGAACGCCGGAAAGCCTGCCCGTACCTGCGCCGCAGTCGCGCAGTGGCACCGGCCGCAACGCCGGTCCCGTTGGGGCAGCCGCTAGCGATTGGCGCCCACCAGTTCTTCCAGCCGTGCCGCTGTATCGCGCATCTCCTGCGATTGCGAAGAGAGCTCTTCGGCCGCCGCCGCGCCTTCTTCGGAATTCGCCGCCATCTCCTGGGTTACCGACTGTAGCTGGCGGATGGCCGTGCTCACCTGTTCGATGCCGCGCGTTTGCTCGCCGCTGCCCGCGTTCACCGATTCCACCAGTTCCTTCACCTTGCGCGAATCGCGGATGATCCCTTCAATCGCGCTGGAAACCTGGTTCACGCGGTCGCGTCCGGTCTGCGAATGTTTCAGCGACTCCTCGATGAGGGCCGTCGTGTCTTTGGCCGCCTGGGCACTGCGCTGAGCGAGGTTGCGAACCTCGTCGGCAACCACGGCGAAGCCCATGCCCGCCTCGCCCGCGCGCGCCGCCTCAACCGCCGCATTGAGCGCGAGGATGTTCGTTTGGAAGGCGATCTCGTCGATCACTTTGATGATCGTGGAGACCTTCTGCGAAGACGCGGCGATCTCGCTCATCGTCTGCGTCATCTGCTCGATGCTCTTGCCCGCCTGATCGAAGCGCCCTTCAGACTTCACCACGAGTTGGGCCGCCTCGCTCGTGCGCGTTTCGTTCTGTCGGCACATCGCGCCAATTTCCTCGCTCGAGGCCGAGCTTTGTTCCAGCGTCGCCGCCTGTTCGCTCGACCCTTGGGCCAGCGACTGGCTGGTGGCCGCAACCTGGCGCGCCGATGCGGCCACCTGGCTTGCGCCGTTGAGCAGTTGCGCCACGGCCTGTCCAATGTTCTTGTTCGTGTCGCGGATCAGCCAAAGCATCGCCAGAATGCCCAACGTCGCTCCAATGGCGTTCAAGAGCAGAATGATCCCGCGGGCTCGCGTTGCGCCGGCCACCGCTTCGGCCGATAGTTCGCGCGCCGCGTCCTCATTTCGCCGCACCAGCGCATTCAGCTTCTCCCGGGCGGCGCTGTATCGCGGCAGAAGATCGCGCTCGGCCGCCGCTTCCGCTTCCGCGGTCTTGTGTTCATTGCTCAGGGTGCGAACCGGTTCCCACGCCGTAAGGAACTCCGTCACCGCCTGGCGCGCGGCGTTGAAAAGCGCCCGGTCCTCTTCTTCGCTGATCGTCTTATCGTATTCGGCGAACGCCCCGTCCAGCGCGGTTGCCAGGCTGCGGTTCGCCGCGTCGATGCTCTGGCGCGTGCTGTCGGAGCCCGTGCCAATGTGCTTCCACGTATTGCCCCGAAATTCGAGCACGGCTCCCCGTGCCCTCGCCGCCTGAACCACGCCCGGAACCGAATCGCCCGCAAGTGAGACGGTAACGGCCTCGACGCTGCGAACGGCCCACCATCCAATCGCACCAACCAGCGCGGTGAGCGCAATCAATCCACCATTGACGGAGGCGATGCGCCTACCTAAAGTCATCTTCATCCCAACAAACCTCTACCTGGAGAATTCCGGCACGAACGCCGGATTTCACACTCATCGGTCGTGGATTGGGAAATGAGAGAAGAACGGCAGTTAGGACCCACGAACGGACCTTGCGGCGAGCGCGGCGTGAGCACGCGCCCACGGTATGATCCCCTTCCGTCCGCTTGTGCCAGACTGTCAGCATGAGAGCCCATTGGGTGCCGCTGGCGTTCCTCGCCGTTTGCCTCGCCCCTCAGCCGCCGCTATCGGCGCACGGCCCGCCCGCCATGTTCAGCCCGTGGTACGCCGAGGCGTTGCGCGGCGTCGCGACCCTCGAACCCGCAGACGTGGCGCGGCTCGATTCGAAGCTCGCCGCGAATCCAACCGACGCCGTGGCGCGCCTGCAATTGATGGCCTATCATCAGCGCGCCGATCAGGCTGGACGCGCCGCCAGCCGCGCCAAGCGGCTCCAACATGCCCTTTGGCTCATCGAACACAATCCGGCCTCGGAGCTGCTGCACTCGCCCGTATCGCGGTTTGCCCAAGGCCAGTTGACCGCCGCTGAGTCCGCCCGCGCCGCGGCGCTGTGGGACGCCGCCGCCCGCTCGCGTCCGCGCGATGCCGCCGTGCACTGGAATGCGGCCTCGTTCTTTGAAGGCCTCGATGCGGAGCGCCACCTGCGCGCCCTGGAAGCCACGGCGGCCGCCGATCCCAACCATCCCTTTGCCCTGCGGCCTCTCGCGCACGCCTACGCTCTCGCGTTGGTGAACGGCGGTCCGCTCGCAGCCCGCGCCCGCAACGCCCTGGAGGCTTCGAAGAATTTATGGGTCCTGGGCAATGCCGCCTACATGCTCCAGAGCCAATACAATCAGACGCTGCAACAAGGCCAGTCGCTACAACAAGGCGCGACCGGCGCCCGCCTGGCCGCCCTTGCCGAGCGCTATTTCCTGCGCGCCAAGGCGCTCGATCCGAATCTCGACCGCAACGCAATCCTGCCCGTGG
Organism: uncultured Solibacteraceae bacterium; assembly: GCA_964449665.1. Lineage (GTDB taxonomy): Bacteria > Acidobacteriota > Terriglobia > Bryobacterales > Bryobacteraceae > JAFLBB01. Next base: position 8,146 of record CAYUZM010000006.1, on the reverse strand, counting down.
TCGATCTAGGCCAGGTAGCGCGAGCGCGTGAGCGCGACGAAGCAGACCGGCGCGATTGGACCGCGCGCGCCGCGCAAGCCTCGGCTGCCATCGAGCGTATGCCGCTGGAGTCGTTCCCGGAGTTGCCTCTCGCGGTGGCCGATACGTTGCGCGCGCGCGGCTGCCGCGTGCCGCAGCTGGCGCCTCAGCCGGAGGCCGCGTCGCGCCCGCGAAACGCGATTCGCGGTGAGTTCTTCGCGCGCGGCGAAGAGGCGTGGGCGGTCTTGTGCTCGGTGCGGGAATCCACCGCGCTGCTGGTGTTTCGCAATGCCCGCGACCGCAATCCAGCGACGCTATCCACGAGCGAGGATCGCGCCTATTTGCAGGGGCTCGGCGAAGGGAACATCGGCTATTCGCGCGAGATCACGGCCGTCGAGCGAAACTTCATCATCGGCCACTACCGCGCCTATGGCGGACCCAAGCCGCCGCCCATTGAGCACCACGGCATTGACGACGCCTTTCTCGGAAAGGCTTCAGTCACCTGGTATTTCCACGCGGGCAAATGGCTCCGCCTGCAGGGCGCCGACTAGGCCCAGGCTCTAATCCGCCCAGCTCCGAACCCCGTTCACCCACATCGCCAGCCGGTCCGGCTTCATGGCGAACTTCATCACAACCGCATCGTTGCGATCAATTGTTGCCATCAGCACGCGTTACCAACTGCCTTCCTCTTTGATGTAGATGGCGACGCTTTCCTTGCCCGGCGAGTGGACGCGGATCATCGGCTTGCAACCCGGCCCCAGGCTGTTCCAGCCGAACGGGCGGTCGAGGCGCGAGCGGCGAACGCCTTCAAAGATGGCGAAGTCCCAGTCCTTCGCCCCCGCCGGACGCGTAGCGATGCCACCCACAAACCGGATCAGTCCCCACATAGGAATGCGGACGCGCTCGGCTCCCATGGTGTCTTCGAGTTCATGCACGGCGTCGTCGAACCACCGTTCGGAGGCGCGGGCCGGAGTGGCCAGCGCGGGCGCGAGCAGAAGCGTGGCGAGCAGCAGGGTTCTCATGGCTATTCGTCCTCGTCGTCGTTCTTTTTGAAGTTCTTCTTGAGCTGCTTCTTGGCTTCGTCGGGCAGGCCGATCTCGGGAATCCCAAACTTGCCGCCGAGTTCCTGGATCTGTTCCGGGCGTATATTGCCCAGGATGTTTACCACCGTGAGTTCCTTGGGCTCGGCCGCGATCACGACAATGCCCTGAATCTCGTCGCCGTTGGCTTTGAGATATACCCCGGCATTCTCGCCGCCCGCTCGTGAGCTGCGCACATCGACAATCTTGTTCCAGCCCCCGCCATTAAATTGCGAGCGGAACTTGTCCACATCGCTGAGCGAGTACTCGCCCGCATTGGCAAAGCGGAAACTGCGCACGTACACGCCCTTTAGGTTCTGCAGCAGATCGCGCACGGCCGCCTCTTCGGAGTTCTTGCCCTTCAGGACGATGAATTTCCGCGCCAGCTCCAGCATGTTCTGGTCCAGGTTCACTTCAACCGTTTCCACCGACTTCGGCAGCAGCTTGGCCCAGTCAAAGTCGAAACCCTGCGATTGGGCCCGCACAAGTGGGGCGCAGAGGGCGAACCCCATGGCGAGTGTCAGTATTTTTTTCATTGATCGATTCTCCTCTCACTGATCCCCACGACTTTGTGCTGCGCCAAGGTGAGCTTCTCGCCCGCGATGTGCAGGGCGAGCATGAGCTGACGGCTCGCTTCCTGTCCCCGCCGATACTCCTGGTACCGCAATCCGGCAAATGAGCCGGCCGCCAGGCTGGCCGCCAGTCCGAGCGCAAGCCATGCCGGACGCCGCGCCGGCCGCGTACTGGGCATCGTGCGCACGTTGCCGCCGGCCGCGCTGGCGGTAGGCGCATGGGCGGTGGGAGCGTTGCCGCTGCCGCTACCGCCCGGCGATTCGGCCTCGGGCAGCCGCGCCATCACGCGATCGGCAAAACCGGGCCGCGGATTCTTGCGCGCAAGCGCCTCGCGGAGTGCTCTTTCCATTTCCTGATTCATACTGCTTCCCTTTTCAAGAGTGTTTCCTGCGCCGGTATGTGGGCGCGTTCGAGGGCCCGGCGCAGCATGCCGAGGGCCCTGTGGAGAGTGCTTTTCACCGTCGCCACCGGCATCTCCAGGTGAAGCGCGATGTCGCTCGGGTCAAGGTCTTCCTGATACCGCAGAACGACGATGGCGCGGTGCTTGGCAGGCAACCGGTTCAATAATTTACGTAGTTTTTCCGAAAGAAAAACATCATGCGGCTCGGCCTCGATGCGCGGCTCCGGCAGGTCCTCGATCGAGTGCGGCGAGCGGAACTTCCAGCGGCGCACCTCGTCGATGCCCCGGCGCGTCGCCACCGTGCGCAGCCAGCGCGTCAAATGTTGGCCGCTTTCGATCGACTCCAGGTTCTTATGCAGCTCGAGAAAAACGTCCTGAGCGATCTCCTCGGCCACGGCCGCTTCGTTCACAATGTGCAGCAGCAGCGAGTAGACCATGCTCTGGTGGGCTTCAATCAGACCGGCGAACGCCGGCCGGTCGCCGGCGCGGGCCCGCCGGATGAGTTCGTCGCTGGGATTTGGCCCGGGCTGCATGGCGTACATTCTCAGTTACGCACGGCAAGGGGCCGCCGGTGGCAAAAATGTTGGGGACGCTCGCCGCAAAGCCGGCCCCGCGGCTGCAACACGCGCCTGCGGCAACGCCCGCCCCAACCTTGCGGCAACGCCTGCCTCAACCGACGCGGCAACGCCCGCCCCAACCCCTGCGGCAACGCCTGTCTCAACCGATGCGGCAACGCCGGCCCCAACCCCTGCGGCAACGCCCGCCCCATCCCATGCGGCTACGCCCGCCTCAACCCATGCGGCAGGCCTCCCCGCCCGACGCAGCGCCCTTCCCCCACCTAGGCGAATAGCCGGTGGAACTTCTTATAGCAGCTGTGGCAGCGCAACGCCCGCATACCGAAAACGCCCAGCAGCCCATCAATGGTCGTGAATGACGCCGAAAAGCGGACTTTCGGCGAGCGGCAACTGGGGCACTTGATACCCGTCCGCACCCGCCTCGGAAGCGGACGCCGGACGGTGGATTCGGCCGGTTCCGTGTAAACCGTGTCCTGCGGCAAGAACGCGCCGTGCTCGGGCGTGATGTGGGTTGCTGTGCTCATCGTATTTCCCTCTGTGATCTGTGTATCGTCCAGGGGCGGGCGGCTGGTTCATGGGGGAATTCCCTTAGGCAGGCACCCTGGGGCCTTGATTTAGCCCATTTTTTCCTCAAGTTTTCTTAAACATCACCGAAAAGTACGCCTGGGTGTACCCAAACGTACACCCGGAGAACGATGCATCCCTTGCGAATCGTCGAATCGGGAACGCCCCCTCAAGCCGCCCTGCCCGCGGCTGTCCCGCCCGCCGAGCCGTACGAACTGGAGATCGAGCGGCTGCGGCGCGACCTGCACTCGCTCTCCGATGTGCACGCGCTGCGGTTCCTGGAGCAGAAGTATGAGGCCTTGCTGCGGGACCGCCAACTGGAGCGGGACCGTTCCGCCGTGCTCGCCCTGGTCGCCCGCAACGAGCCTCGCGATGTGATCGTAGAAGCCATTCTCGACCTGCTCTCGCGGCAGGACGCAGGCATCGCCGCCTCGCTGTTCGTCATGGACGGCGACGCACTCAGCCATGCCGGGTCGCGCGGCATTGGGGCGGGATTCTTGGAGCAGCTCCGGGCTGAGGCGCCCGAGTTCACCTCTCCCGCCCTCGCCGGCGTGGCAGTAGGCCAGTCCGTTTACACGCACGCCGTGGCCGGGTTGCCGAACCTGGACCCCTTCCGCCACACACTGCTCGATCATGGCTGGCGGTCGTGCGCCGTCGCCCCCGCGGTGGCAAGCGACGGCCAGGTGGTTGGCGCGCTTTTCTTCTACGGAAGGCAGCCGGGCGGACCCTCGCCAGAGACGCGCCGCTTGTTGGAAACCGCCTCGGCATTGACGGCGCTCGCGTTCGAACACCGGAACGCCTACACCGCGCTGGCCTTCCAGGCGCACCACGATACGCTCACTTCGCTTCCCAACCGGCTGTGCTTTCACGACAGCATGCGCCAGGCCCTGGGTTCGGCGCGGCGCCGCGGGCATAAACTCGCGCTCCTCCGGCTGGATCTGGACAACTTCAAGCACGTCAACGATATGTTCGGCCATCGCGCCGGCGACGCCCTGTTGCGCGATATCGCCCGGCGCCTGCGCTCCACCGTCCGGGCCGCCGACACCGTGGCCCGCATGGGCGGCGACGAGTTCGCCATCCTGCTCCACGAGGTGGATGGATCGGACGGGGCCGCGCAGGCCGCCGAAAAACTGCGCACCGTCCTCGCCGCGCCGGTCTCCCTGCTCGGCCAGGAGCTGAATACCAGCGCCAGCATCGGCATCAGCCTCTTTCCCGATCACGCCACCGACGCCGAAACCCTGCTCAGCCAGGCCGAAACCGCGCTCTATGCCGCCCGCGCTGGTGGTCGCAACCGGTTCCATTTCTTCGCTCCCGAAACCGGGGCCCATATCCACCAGCGGTTTGAACTCGAGTTTCAACTCCGCCGGGCGCTCGAACAGGACGAGTTTCACCTCGTCTACCAGCCGCAGTACGCCGCCGATACCTGCCGCATCACAGGCGTCGAGGCGCTGCTTCGTTGGATGAATCCCGTCGTCGGGCTCACCTCGCCCGAACGGTTCATTCCCATCGCCGAGTCAATGGGGCTCATTGTGCCCATCGGGCGCTGGGTGCTCGAAGAGGCCTGCCGCCAGGCCGTCCGCTGGGCCGCCGGAGGCCATCCGCTGCGCATGTCGGTCAACGTCTCGGCAGTGCAGTTTGCCCGGCCGGACTTCACCGAAACCGTGTTGGAAGTCGTCGAATACACCGGCATGGACCCCGCAATGCTCGAACTGGAACTGACCGAATCGTGTCTCATGGGCGATCCCGAACAGGTCCGCACGCAGATGGAAAAGCTCCGCGCCGCCGGCATCCGCCTCTCGCTCGACGATTTTGGGACCGGTTACTCCTCCTTGAGCTATCTGCACATGCTCCCGGTGGATGCGCTGAAAATCGACAAGTCGTTCATCCGCGACCTGGGGACCGACACCGCCAACGCGCGCCTGGTCGAGGCCGTGGTGCGCCTGGCCCAGACCCTGCGCCTCAGCGTAGTGGCCGAAGGCGTGGAAAATCACCTGCAGTTGTCGGCGTTAAGCGACATGGGCTGTGAGTACGTGCAGGGCTTCCTCTTTGAGAAACCCCACTCGGCGGATTCCATCGAAGAACTGCTGCGGATGAAGTGGTAGCGGCTACTTCTGGTAGCGCCCCCCCCACTGGTAGCAGTCACTTTTGGTAGCGAGCCCCCACTGGTAGCAGTCACTTTTGGTAGCGAGCCCCCACTTTTAGCGGCCCATTCCGGCGGTGGCCCCCACTTGCAGCGCGCCCCCACTGGCGGCGGCCCGCACGGCATCGGCCCCCACTGGCAGCCGCTACTTCCGCCGGAAATACCGCTCCGCGAAATCCAGGAACACAGGCCAGTTCGGGCCCGGCGTATGACCGCCGCTATGCTGCCGGAAGGCGACCTCGCCCGACATCAGCCCGCTCTCGATCGGCGGAAATTCCGTCACGCCCAGGTCCTTCTTCCCCAGCAGCCGGTACACCGAGCCCGCTCCGGCCCCGGCCAGAAACATCCCCTTCGCGTCCACCCAGCCATCGCCATTGGTCGCCCCGGCGCTGATAAAAACCGGGCGCGGCGCGCACAGCGCGATCAACTCGTGCGCATCCACCGGCAGGTCCTTGGCGCTCAGCGGACCGGCATACTTCAAGTAATTCCCCGCCATCCAGTGATACTCGTTCGGCGCGGCCACGTTTTCCACCATCTCGCCCCAATACCGCCGGTGAATCTTCACCCCGCCCGCCCCCGAAGAACTCAGGAACGCCGTCGCAAACCGCGGGTCGTCGGCCATGGCGACCGCCGCGGCTTTGCCATAGCGCGAGTGCCCCTCAATCGCCACCCGCTTGGCGTCCACCGCCTTGTCGCTTTCGAAGTAGTCGAGCGCGCGGCTGGCGCCCCAACCCCAGGCCCGCAGCGCGCCCCAGTCTTCCAACCCGCGCGGCTGCCCTTTGTTCACAAGCCCGATAATGCCCTGCGTCAGGCCGGCCCCGTTGTCGGGTTGGATCGACGTCGGAATGAGCGTGGCATAGCCCCAGCCCCTGGCAAGCACCTGCTGTTGCCACGTCGGACCCGCCGGCGCCGCCGGAGGCGCACCGCCGGGTCGTTGGCCCGGCCGGAAGTTGAAGCTCAGTTCCATCACCACCGGCACCGGCTTCGCCGCGTTGGCCGGCGTCGTCAGCGTCAGTTGGATGTCGACCGCGACCTGCGGATAAGCGGAGTTGTCCACGTGGCCCAGCAGTTTCTTCACCACCACCGGGATCTCGCCGTTGGTCTCGTTCGCCGTGCTCACCACCTCCCAACGCACCGCGGGCGTCTGTTTGGGCATCCGGCCGTACACTTCCCGGTCGAACAGCTCGACGATCTCCGGGCGGCGGAGTTTCCACCAATCGGCGGCCTTGGTCACCCGCCTGCCATTGTTGAGCCGCAGCGGGTCGGGCAACTCGGGATGCGGGTTCGCCTTCGACTCGTCATAGTTCGCCGCGTTCGGCGCCTGCGCGTTCCGCCCGTCGGCGCCGCGCCGCAGTTCGGAAATGCCGAGCAGCTTGAGCAGGCGGGCGTGATCTTCCTGCGCGGTCAGCGTGACCGGTGCGGGCTGGGCCAGTAAGGTGGCCACGGCCGCCAGCGCCGCGGCGTAGCGCACGAAATGGCGACTCACGTGCATCGTCGGACACAGTATCACGGTTACCGGCGTCAGGTGCGGGTGTAAGTACCCAACCGGGCGAGTGATTGGACCCTTAGCGTAGGGAAGGAGCGAATTGGCATGAAATCCTCGACCTTGAGTCTTTTGGATCGTAACTCTGCTCGCGCACGTACCCCGGTCCGCAAAGCGCATGGAAACAGCCGCCGCGATTTGCTTCGCTCGGCGGCAATCGGCGCCGCGGCCCTCAGCTTCTGGGACGACCAGACCATCGAGGCCTACCAGCAAAACGTCAATCCGAATTCGAAGCCTTCAGATCTGAAGATCACCGACCTCCGCGTCGCCGTCGTGGCCCGCGCCCCCATGACCTGCCCGCTCATTCGCATCGATACCAATCAGGGCATCTACGGTTTGGGCGAGGTGCGCGATGGCGCCAGCAAGAACTATGCGCTCTTTCTGAAAAGCCGGCTGCTCGGCGAAAACCCCTGCAACATCGACAAGATCTTCCGCAAGATCAAACAGTTTGGCGGCCACGCCCGGCAGGGCGGCGGCGTCTGCGGCGTCGAGATGGCGCTGTGCGATCTGGCGGGCAAAGCCTACAACGTCCCGGCCTACCAACTGCTGGGCGGCAAGTTCCGCGACAAGGTGCGCTGCTACGCCGATACGACCCAGGTGGCCGACCCCGTCGAGTTCGGCCGCCGCATGAAAGCGCGCGTCGAAGAGAAAGGCTTCACGTTCCTCAAGATGGATCTCGGGGCCGGACTCGTCGAGCGGATTCCAGGCACCGTAACCAGGCCGCTCGGAACCTCCGGCCGTGACTACGGCATGACGCAGCATATGTTCACCGGCATGGAACTCACGCCCAAAGGCGTCGACCTCATGGCCGAGTATGTCGCCAAAGTGCGCGAGGTGATCGGCATGGAAGTCCCGCTGGCCGCCGACCATTTCGGACACATTGGTCGGAATTCGGGCATCCGGCTCGGCAAGGCCCTGGAAAAGTACAACATGGCCTGGCTCGAGGACATGATCCCCTGGCAGTACGGCGATCTGATGAAGAAGATCACCGACGCCGTCGAAATCCCAATCCTCACCGGCGAGGACATCTATCTGAAAGAGGATTTCCTCAAACTCGCCCGCATGCACGCCGTCGACATCGTCCATCCCGACCTGGAGACCTCGGGCGGGCTGTTCGAAACCAAGCGCATCGGTGACCTGTGCCAGGAAGAGGGCGTGGCCATGGCCATGCACGTCGCCGGTACGCCGGTCCGGCTCATGGCCCACGTCCATTTCGCCGGCGCGGCGCAAAACTTCATCGCCCTCGACCACCAC
>CAYUZM010000005.1:12267-23882 GCA_964449665.1 uncultured Solibacteraceae bacterium | reverse complement strand
AGCGCCGATTAGGTCCTAAATTATGGCTTGACTGGGGCAGCGCCCACATAGAGGAATGAGGTTATGCGGCGGTTATCGGGCGCACGTCGGCCTCGATTTGGCGTAGGAAGGTGCGGGCGAGATCGAGATCGTAGGAGGTCTGGAGGTTCATCCAGAACTCGGCCGTGGTTCCGAAGTAGCGCCCGAGGCGTAGGGCCGTGTCGGAGGTGATGCCGCGGCGGCCGTTGACGATTTCGCTGATGCGGGTGGGCGGGACGCGAAGGTCGCGTGCGAGGCGGTTGATGCTGGCGTGGAAGCCGGCCATGGACTGGCCGCGGTGGATTTCGCCGGGATGGAGGGGGGTGCGTTGGGGTTGTTTGGGCATGGGGTGGTCTCTTGAGCTGAGGCGCTTGCACGCCTATCGGCGGACAAGAAGGCGGACGAACTCCATACACTTCATCCTCTAGTCACGGAATCGCGATGGTTGTTCGGTCCCGAATATGATTCACCTGAATATACGGCAAACGTGTCGCTAACGACCGCAGTTGGTGAGATCTTCAACAAGCGCGCGGGGCAGACGACTTTTCTAAATCCCCGAAAGAGGCCGGACCTGATCGTCTTGGCAGATTCGACAATCTCGGCTGTCGCGACAGAACAAGTTGACGAGAACGGACTGTCTGCGATGAAAAAGATTCTCATTATAGAACTTAAGCGGTGTGATTCCGAAATCTCACGTGAGAATGTCAATCAAGCCTGTAACTATGTGGAAGACCTCCTTGCATCGGGGCTGATCGACGGCATCCCGATTATTCGTGCTTTCGTTGTTGGTCATCGTGCGGGCGCCAGGATCCAGTCGGTGCGGAAGATTGGGGAGAATCCGGAGCATCGAGTCTGTGTCACGACGTTTAGTCAGCTTGTGCGCACCGCAAACCAGCGCATGTTCAAACTGAAAGATCAGCTTTCAGCGCGATATGACGAACTCAAGACTCCGGAAATTATGCGACGGGTCCTTGCAGAGCCCTATCAGTATTTAATGTCAAACGAACTTCTCTCTGGTGGGCCTAATTCACCGGATTCCGAGGGTCTCCCTCCGACACAATCCTGATTCCTCGACATTTCTAGGAGGCTTGGACGATTGGAGTCGAATGATCTGGAGTCCGCTCCCGAATACGCGGCCCAGCCTTACATCATCGAAGCCACTGAATACCACTAACTCAAGTTTCTAGTTGAACCGGCTTCGTGGAGTGGCCTTGCGTTTCGGCTGGAGACTGATGCTTCCAACCCGCTTTTGAAGCTCGGGCAGTTTAGACTTATAGGCTGACACTGGCTAATCTGGTGCTAGGTGTATAGCTTGCTTAAGGTCTATTTCGACGGCAGCGGCAAAGAAGACGATCCTCAGTCAAGATTCGTCACCATAGCCGGATTCGCAGCGGAAGATTCGGATTGGATGCCGTTCAAGAATGTGTGGTCAACACTACTGCAGGAACGCGGTGGAGCCCCTTATATGCATATGGTGGACGCCATTCAACACCGTCGCAATTTTGAAGGGTGGGGCACAACTAAGACTGAATTCTTAATCCAAGGGTTTCTCGGACTATTGCAGCAATTCACCGTAGGCAAGCACCGAACATGTGGGTTTCGCTGCACTGTGGACTTGCGAGCTCATGAGAAATGGCGAGAGGCCAACAATATTCCACCCGTAGCGCAACTATGCGCTAATCTATCGTTCGGGAAGATGATGACTTGGTACGGAGATTTTCCAGATTTCATCATCTCAGCCGTAGACATTTGCTTTGACCAAGGCGATCCATTCCTGGGCGTGCTGACGAGGCAAAAGCAGAGCCGGCAGAGCGAACGGACACGTCCTGTATGGGACCTGGTCCGAACTATCGAACCGGCTAACATGCGGTCTGAACCGGCGCTTCAGGCCGCGGATATGCTGGCATGGTCACACAACCGTCTAAAGACCCTCGGCGATTCTGGTTGGGCTGGCGGACTGGCGCGGCAGATTGCTACTAGCGTTCAGTGCTGGAACATCGACTTGAATGAAGACATTCTGTCTAGCCGGCGGCATCGCAACAAATACGGGTTCTGGACTTAACCAGGATCACATTGCTTGGCGAAGGTTCGGCAGCAAACTTGCATTGGAGAGCTGCGCAGGGAGTCGGCCCGCACGACCACTGAGCCGCGATTCTTCAAGTGCCCTGCTCGCGACGCCAGGGCGGTATAGTAGGGCCAGTGAACGCCTATCCTGAAATTGTTTATCCTCCTCCGAGACGTCCCGGCGGTTATCTTCCCCTGATTGTCTTCGCGGTGTTTCTGTTGTTGTTGAGCGCGCGCAGCGTGGCCTCGACGTACATCGATTTTCTGTGGTGGAAAGAGATCGGGCAAATCGAGACGTGGTGGCGGATGTGGAGCTACGGCGTTTTTCCCATCGCCGGTGGGGCTTTGCTGGCGTTTGTGGTGTTGTATGCGGCGCATCGGATGGGTGCGCGGTCGGGCCCGGTGCGGGTGGGCGGCGGGGCGCAGTTCCGGTTGCCGGTCGCGGGCGGGTTGCTCGCGTTGTCGGCGTTGATAGCGCTGATCACGATCGACAACTGGACGGTGGTGCGGTATTTCGGGTCGCGCGGCGTTTCCGACGATGGCTGGGTGGATCCGGTGTTTGGCAGGCCGATGGCGTTCTATCTGTTTGAACTGCCGTTCTGGCGCGGCGTGCGGAACTATGTGCTGGCGGTGATGCTGTTTGCCGCGTTGGTGAACTGGGTGACTGCGCGGTTTGCGGAATTCCGGTCGTTTCTGCGTCCGGGCGAGGGGATCGAGATGATCGACCTTTCCGAACTGCGATCGAAGCTGGGGCTGGAGTCGAAGTTTTTGCGGATGAGCCTGGCGGCGGTGCTTGTGGCGGTGGCGGTTGGGGTGGCGCTGGACCGCTACAACCTGCTCAACAGCGACCACGGGTTTCTGGTGGGCGTGGATTATGTGGACGAACGGATTGTGCTGCCGCTGTTGTGGTTCCTGTTTGCGACGTTGCTGGTGGCGGCGGCGGGCATTGTGGCGGGACAGTTACGGGCGCTGATACTTCCGGCCATTGCGTATGCGGCGCTGGCGGTGGTTCCGGGCGCGGTGAACGCGGTGTACGTGCGGCCGAACGAGATTTCGCTACAGAAGCCCTACATTGAGCGGCACATCGAAGCGACGCGGCGGGCCTATGGTTTGTCGAAGCGCGTGCAGGAGACCGAGTTCCCAGCGAGGCTGGAGGCACGGATCGACATTGCGCGGCACAAGCCGTTGATCGACAACGTGAGGCTGTGGGACTGGCAGGCGTTTCACGATACGACGACGCAGATTCAGGCGCTGCGTCCTTACTACGCGTTTCCCGACACCGACGTGGACCGCTACATGATCGACGGGCAACTACGGCAGGTGCTGCTGAGCCCGCGTGAATTGGACATCCGCCAGTTGCCGGACGCGCGCAAGGGATGGATCAATCCGCACTTCATTTACACGCACGGCTATGGAATGGTGATGGCGGAAGCGAACAGGATCACGGCCGATGGGCTGCCCGTGTTCTTCGTGCAGGACGCGCCGCCGAAGATCAAAGCGGCGAATTTGAAGTTGACGCGGCCGGAGATCTATTTCGGCGAGATTCCGCACGAGCCGGTGTTTGTCCATACGGCGCAGAAGGAGTTCAGCTATCCGTCGGGCAACGAGAGCGTGTTCACGCGGTATGAGGGAACGGGCGGCATTCCGATGGGTTCGCTGACGGCGCGACTGGCGGCGGCGGTAAGCACGATGGACGGCAACATTCTGCTGACGCAGCTATTCACGCCGGAGTCGCGAATGTTGATCCGGCGGAAGGTGCTGGACCGGTTGAACGAGGTGGCGGGATTTTTGGAATGGGAAAGCGACCCGTATCTGGTGCTGACCGACGAGGGGCGGCTGGTATGGACCGTGGACGCCTACACGGTGTCGGACGCGCATCCCTATTCGGCGTATCTGCGGCTGGGGAGCGGCAGGCGAGTGAACTACATGCGAAACGCCGTGAAGGCGACGGTGGACGCCTACGACGGCAACGTGCACTTGTATGTGTTCGACGCGGAGGACCCGATTATCCGCGCCTATCGGGGGCTGTTTCCGAAGCTGTTCCAGGACGCCCAGGCGATGCCCGCGGGATTGCGGAAACATGCGCGGTATCCCGAGACGTACTTCCGCGTGCAGGCGGAGATTTACCGCACGTTTCACATGCGCGATCCGCAAGCCTTCTACAACAAGGAAGACATGTGGGACATCTCGCGCAACATTTACGGGAACGAGGCGACACCGCAGGCGCTTGCGCCGACCTACGTGGTGGCGACGCTGCCCGGCGAGACGGAGCCGGAGTTTCTGCTGCTGTTGCCGTTTGCTCCGCGCAATAAGGACAACATGATTGGGCTGATGGTGGCGCGGTGCGATGGCGATAAGCTGGGCGAGGTTCGATTCCTGCAGCTCTCCAAGCAGGCGCTGCTATTTGGGCCGATGCAGGTGGAGGCGCGGATCAACCAGGACCAGGTGATCGCCAAAGACCTGGCTTTATGGAACCAGCAGGGCTCGCAAGTGTTACGGGGCCAGATGCTGGTGCTGCCGGTGGACAACTCGTTTCTCTATGTGAAGCCGATTTACATTCAGGCCAAAGAGGCGCGGATGCCGCAGTTGAAGAAAGTGGTGGTGGCGGTGGGGAACGATTTGATCTACCGCGACACGTATGAGCAGGCGATTGCGGAGTTGACCGGGTTGCAGCCTCCGGCGGCGGCCGCGCAACCGGGTAAGCCGGCGGCGGGCGAAACGAAACCCAAGGCTGAGACAAGCGTCGGGGCCGATGCGCGTATTGAAGAGATCCGTTCCCGGATGCAGCGGTACCGGGAGCTGGCATCGGAGGGAAAATGGGGCGAAGCCGGCAAGGAGCTGGAAGCGATCGAGCGGCTATTGCAGCGCCGCTAAGCGGATTCGTTGAAGCCTGGCCCGGATTGCGCCCGTCCAATGGGAAGGAGGCGAAGCGATGACGAAACAAGTGGCGTGTTTTGTAGTGGCGATGTTGATGGCCGTGTCGATCGGAGCGGCGCAGGTCGCGGTTTCGAATGAAGACGTGGTGAAGCTCGCGAAGTCGGGCATGAGCGAAGAATTCATTTTGGAGATGGTGAAGAAGCAGCCATCGAAGCTTTCGGGCGAACCGTCGAAGCTGGTGGAGTTGAAGCAGGCGGGCGTGAGCGAGACGGTGATTGCGGCGATTTCCGAGCGCGCGCCGTCGGGCGTGGCGGTGGGTCCGCAGCAGATTCGCGAGTTGTCGGCGGCGGGATTTCAGGAGCAGTTTCTGTTGGACTACCTGAAGCGCAATCCGGGCAAGATGAGCCTGGACACGGCGGCGATTGTGGATTTGAAGCAAGCCGGCGTGAGCGAACGGGTGCTGTCGGCGATGGTGGGAAAGGCGAGCACGCGGGAGATTCCCACGGGGACCGAGATTGGCGTGCAGATGATCGATTCGATCGATTCGCAGAAGGCGGCGGAGGGCGATGAATTTCGCGCGAGCCTGATCAGGGCGCTGGTGGTGAACGAGGAAGAGATTGCGCCCAAGGGGGCCGATGCGACGGTGAAGCTGGTGGCGGAGAAAGAGTCCGGCAAGTTCACCGGCAGAGCGGAATTGACGGTGGCACTGACGTCGATCATGGTGGGCGGTAAGAAGATTGACGTGACGACCGCGGCGGTATCGCAGGAGTCGGGTTCGCAGACGTCGAAGACGGCGAAGACGGCGGCGATTGCGGGCGTGGGCGGGGCGATCTTGGGCGGCATTTTGGGCGGCGGCAAGGGCGCGGCGATTGGCGCGGGCGCGGGCGCGGCCGGTGGCGCGGGGGCGCAGGTGTTCATGAAGGGCCAGCGCGTGCGGATTCCGTCGGAGACTTCGCTTTACTTCACGACGCAGCAGGCGATTGCGATTCAGTAGGCGCGGGGGGATCGCGCGGTGCACGTGGTGGGGAGTGGACGCACGGCGTGAGCGGTGGCGGAGAGTGTACTCTGGGCGGGGAGCAGGCGCGTCGCGGAGACGGGCGCGCGATTTCGGCTGGGCGTTTGTTATAATGAGGTGTTTGGCCAGATAGCTCAGTTGGTAGAGCGCGGCCCTGAAAAGGCCGGCGTCGGCGGTTCAAGTCCGTCTCTGGCCACCATTTCTATCTCAAGCAACTGGTGCTCCCGCCCAATATGGCCTGTTCCACGATCTTGTGGAGGGGCCGACAAGCCTGCATGTTGGGCGTGAGCGCCAGTTTGCGAACTCGATTGTCCTCACCTCGGTGGCTTTTCGGCAGTGTACGCCGGGCGTGAGCTTTATGGCGCCATGCCGTTTCCTGAATGGACGCAATCTTCCGGATCGAAACGGGCGGCGGGCGTGTTGCGCTCAGAAGGCGTATCGCAAGCCCGCGAACAGATTCCGGCCCGCACCATCTACGCCAGAGCCGTGAACGCGGTAGTTCGAATCAAATATGTTCGCGACGCCACCTCGTACCGTTAGGCGTTCGCCCAACGGAACTCCGAAATTCAGATTCAACGTGGTCCATCCCGCCGTCCGGTCGAGCATCGGCACACGCGACTGATCGTTGACGACAGTCACGCCGTTGATCACGGCGCCGAGCGGCAAGACGCGGTCCTGGATCTGGCGCAGGTTTTCGCCCGTCGGTTGGAATACGGAACGACGAATGAATGGCGACGCCGCGGCGCTTGTGAAGAACGTCGCGATATCGGCACGGCGCCGCGACGCGCCAATCCGTTCGTCGTCGTAATCGGCAGGGTTTAAGCGGTCTTGCGGCGCGGCGGCTTGTGCCGCCACCTGCATCCACATGCCACGCCAGAGGTAACCGCGAAGGCTCACGCCGCCCATGACAGGGGGCAAACGCCGGATGACGCGGTTGGGATCGAGCGTACGGGCATTCAGGAAACTGACGTATGATTCCGCGGCCCACTTGCGAGTTAGCTCATGCTTCAGCGTCGCCTCGCCGCCGTAGTACCGGGCCCGGCCATCGTTGACGAACGCCTTGATCGACCGCGGGTCGGCCGCGTTCGCCACGGTGACAACACCGGCGGCGCGTTGCGCGGAGGTCTGCGGAAGCGGCGACACGGCCATTCCATACAGCGTCGCGGGCGCCTGGCCTTCGGGGAAGAGCAAGGTTCGCCGGGTGATGGGATCCCGATACGGGCTGAAGAACGATTGGAGGCGGACTACGGTCCGCGACGTCCGGATCAACGCACCGGCTTCATAGGTAATCATTCGCTCGGGGCGCAGTTCCCGCAGGGGGCGGCGTAAGGGAAGCGCGTTTTCCGCCGACGTATCGGCCAGGACCGCGCCGACCTGGATTGCGCTTTCGATGGGCACCTCGAAGCCAAGTCCACTGAGCCCAACTGCTCCCAGGTCATTCGCGCTCGGAGCGCGGAAGGCTTGGGCCGCTTGCGCGAAAACGGTCAAATTTCCGGTCAGCCGGAGAGCGGCGTTAAAGTGCAGACTCACGTTGCTGAAATCGTAGGTCGAATCCGCGACGCCAAAGGGCTGGCCCGCGGTGGACACGTTCCGTTGGGAGTATGTTTCAAACTGCACGCCGGTTAGTCTTGCGCCGGCGAGCACGCGCAGCCTCCCCGAGAAGAATTCGGAGACATTTTGGCCGAACAGCCCCCAGTGCCGGTAGCGGGAGCCATTCGGGATGAGAGGCCTCGTTTCCCGTACTTGCCCGTTGACCGGGTTTCGCTGCGAGCTGGCGGCGCCGAGCAGTTCATGATAGACCTCGCCGCCGAACACCTGGCCGCTGTTTCTTCCGATGTGTGTGGAGGCCTGAATGCCCAAGCCGTAGACGTCCGCGGAGGTATCGTCGAGAATCACGGAATCGGTGGCGAGCGGGCCCTGACGGATGGAACCGTCGCGCTGGAGATTTGCCGAGAACGTCGCGGCGAGCGAATCCAGCGCGGGCAGTTTGAAGTTTTCATATCGCAGATAGGCGAACTGCGCCGCCTGCGGATCGAATCGCGCTTGCAACCGTCCGAGTCCGCCCATGAGATCCCGATAGGAGCGGAGGCCGAGCAAGTCCGTGCGTTGAAACATGCCGGTCAGCAGTTGCGAGGGTGTGGGCCGCAGAGCGAACTTGAACGCCGCGCTTGGCTGCGTGAACGCGGTGTCCTGGAGCCTGTCGCCGGTCAGAGTCCGGACCTGCTCACCGGACAATCCGAAATAGCGCCGGAACACGTGATGAGAATCTTCTCCGGCGCCCGCGCGGAGGTCGTTCAGGCGCCGTATGGAACCGGCGCCATGCAACCAGAGTTTTTCCGAGGTGAACGCCAGCCGCGTGCGGAGGGTCCCCGAGACATCGGCGGAGGCCAGCATCGTCTCGGCCTCTCCGTGCAGCGCGGCACCGGGATCGAATCGGGGGCTTGAGGTCTGCACGGCCAACATTCCGCCCATGGCGTCGCTACCATATGCCGCACCGGCCGGGCCGAGCGAAACTTCGACCGACGAGGCATGAGCCGGATCCACAAACGAGATGTTCTGGTTCGGTCCGGACCGGAACAACGAGGTATTGAAGCGGATGCCATCGAGAAGGATCAGTGTCTGATAGCCCGTCATGCCGCGCAGAAACGGGGAGGCGTGACCGTTGGTAGTGGCCTGAACCATTACTCCCGCCGTATCGCTCAAGACGTCGGCGACCGTGGTAAGCGGCCGGGCCCGCAGGGCATTGGGGCCGCGCATCTGAATCAAGGCCGGCATTGCCGGAGCGTCCTCGGCCCGTCCGCGAACGGCCGATACGGTAACCGAGCCCGATTCCGCTTGAATCGTCAACGGGACGGTGACGGGTTCACCCGGAATGAGTGCGCGCTCTTCGGCCTCACCGAAGCCCGCCGCCGTCACGCGAAGCCGGTACGAACCGGCGGGAATGCCCTCCAGCGAGAATCGTCCCGCGGCGTCCGTGTTGCGGCTGGTCACGGGCGCTCCCAGCGGCGTCTCTACCTGGACGACCGCATTCGGCACCGCCGCGCCGTCGGGATCGACAACGGCGTTTGCGTCCCGCGCCGCCAACGCGGCGACGGCCCCCAGAAGCCCCGCTACGAGCAGCCGGGCCGCGGTCATTTGGCCGCCGAATCGGATCGCCATACGACCCTGCCCGCTGGATTGATGTACATCTCCCGTTCTTTGCCGCCCTCCAGACGGCGAACGGCGGCCAGTCCGCCCTGAAACTCACCGGCGAACGTGTTCGCCAAGGGAATGGCTACTTTCCCTGACTTGTCGATGTAACCGTAGCCCTTGCCGTCGAATACCATTGCCCGCTCGTTGTGATAGTCACTCACGCCGCGGTATGCGGCCGGAACGATCAACTTACCGTCGCGGTCGATGAACCCATGCGACGGGACATGCTCCGCGTTCAGAACCGTTACGGATGCTCGGCCATCGGAGAACGCCGACGCCGTTGCAAACTTGGGAGCGATTACCATTTTGCCCGTGCGGTCTACGAATCCCCACGCCTCGCCCACGGCCACCGGCACGAGTCCTTCCGAATACAATCCGACGCGGCTGAACTGTGGTTTGACCACCCAACTACCCGTGAGATCGATGAGACCCCACTTGCCGCCCAACTGCGCGCCAGCCAAGCCGTCGTGGAAAGGCCGTACATCTTCAAACGAAGGTTCGACGACAATACCGCTCTTCCCGACGAAGCCCCATTTGCGCGACTTGCGAATGGAAATCATGCCTTCGCCGCACCCCGTATACCGGTCGACACCCTCATAATTTTTTAATTCGCCGTTGGAGGTAAGCAGAGCGAACTTTCCTCCCGCCGCATAGGGCGCGACATCCTTACAGAATGTGGGGGGCAAGCCGCCCTCGATTGTCGGCGGCATGACGACCTGTCCGGCGCCGTCGATGAATCCCCACTTAGTCCCTACCCGGAACGGCGCCAAGCCGGAGGTCATCCGCAACGTCTGATCGTACCTAGGAGAGACGACTTCGTTTCCCGTTTGATCGATGAATCCCCACTTACCATCCCGCTGAATCGGGAAGAGGGCTTTCGTTTCCGCCGCGTGGGCAATACAGAAGGACAGGACAATGAAAGAAAATGAACGCATACTCGTAACCTCGAAAAAGTTAAGGGTCCGGCGGAAAGCCGGACCCTTCGATCACTCGCTAGCCGCTTACCCCCGCCGCCGCAGCACCGCCATGATGGCAAGGCCGCCCGAGAAGAGCAGGTAAGTTGCGGGTTCGGGTATTTCTCCACCGTCCCGATTGATGACCTTGATCTCTCCGTTGACGATCGACAACGGATCGACCTGAATGCCGTTCTCGTCGCTGAGCGAATTCACGAGTGTGATATTCACCGGGCTGATCCCGACGCTGAGCGCCGTGAAGTTCAACGTGAACAGCAGGACCGGATCGCCCTGGAGGGCGCCGAGTTCCGCCACGCTCAGGAGCGAGACGTTATATGCGTTGATCGAGTTGGCGAGAGCCGAGAAAGCTCCTATTGTCTCGACGTTGAAGACCCCCAGCTCCGAACTGAAGTCGATGCTGGAAAACGAGACAATCGCGGAGTTCCAACTCACGTCCAGGTCAAAGTCTCCGACCAGGGAACCGCTCACCTCCACATCGACGCTTGCCGTTTGCCCCACGAACTTTGTCTGAGTGCTGGGAGTGATGGACAAGGTCGCCGAAATGGCCGGCGTTGCCAAAAAAGTGGCCGCCGTCAGTACAGTCAGCAGAATGTGTTTTTTCATAATTTGCCTCTTTCGTTCTTTCTGCCTAGATTGCGCAATTGGGCTTGTTGCACTTGAGGACGCACTGACGGGAGTCGTTTACGTTGATCGTCAAGTTGCCGTCGGCGTCGCGCATGTCGCAAGCACCTGTCGCGGGGGTATTGCGGGCCGCATTGATCAGGCTGATATCGGTTTGGTTGACCGAACCGTCGCCGTTGACGTCGCATTTGCCCGCGACGGACACATCGGAGAGGACCGGCGTCGCAACCGCATCGGTGGATTGCAGCGTTGATCTCACTTCGGCGAAGCGCCCGGCCGCGCACAAGCTCGCCCCGCTCGTGATGGGCTGGAAGGCCGCGCCGGTGAGCCCGGCCTGCGAGGCCGCGAACCGCGCCTCGACGACCAGGGATGTGTTGGCCGGGACAGCGCCTTGCGCTTCCGTGTTGAAGCTGATCGATTTCCAAACATTGGCCGCCAGGCCGCTGTCCTGAATCACCGTGAAGGTTCCGACGCGTTGCGCGGCGAAGCGTGCGATGCCTGTCGCATCGCTATAGGTGTAGGGCTGCTGGCCCACTGGGTGCGTGCCCAAAGCGGCGCCGTCGGTGCCACGATACTTGGCGACGTTGTTGGAATAGTGGCCGACCCCCCACGCATTTTGATCGGAATCCACGACGACTCCGTAGCAAGTATGAGCAGGCTGCGCGGGAGCGTTCCAGCGTAATGCGCCGGCGGGCGTGAACGAAGTGATGCCACCGGTGTTGGCGTTACACAGGAAGATATTTCCGGAACCATCGGTGGCGGCGCCGATCGCGGTGAAGGCGATGGCCGCCGGCAGGCTAAACGCGTTGGTTACGGTATTGAAGTCGATGTAACTGGATCCGCCCAGGCTCGCC
>CAYUZM010000005.1:0-12257 GCA_964449665.1 uncultured Solibacteraceae bacterium | reverse complement strand
GTGAATGGGATCGCCCGGGGGGGGGGAGCAAGGTGTGTGTCGTATTCGTGGCCGTGTTGAACTTCAGAAGGTTGTTGCTCAGAGAGGCGCCCCACAGATTACCGTTGCCGTCGATTGCACCTCCATACGGCGTGTGACCGGGGGTCGCGAACGGACCTCCCAGGACTGCGCCGTCTGAGCCGCGGACTTTGTAGTACGAAGAGTTGTTGTACATTCCGACGTACAGATTGCCGGCGTTGTCGAGGGCGAGGGATCGTCCAAGAAAGTTCTGCGTGTTGGGAATCGTGATGAACCACGCCACGCGCTCATCGGCGATTTCACTCGGATCGAGAATTCCGTTGAAGTTCGCATCCGTATTCGTGAGCATTTCCGAATACTGGATGGTTCCGTCGTTGTTCGTATCCTTCGAGGTTTGCTCCGTGCCGTTTCCATTCCGGTCGATGAACGTGCTGGAGAGAATCTTCATCACCGTCACGCTGCGGTAGTCGAAATGCCGGTTCACGACATACACGTTTCCGTCCGTGTCCACGGCCGTTCGCGACGGTGCGGCGCCAGCGTAGGCATTGCCACAGTGATCGCTTGTGCAGGCGGAGGCGAAGTTGATCCAGGTTTTGTAACGCGCGAGTTCTTTCTTGTTGACGGTGTCGATTTTCGAAACCGAGTCTTCTCCGGCGTTGGCAATCCACATGACGGGAAACGACGACGCGACGGTATTCAACTGCAATTGGTCCGCGGGCGTCATATTGAGATTTACAACCGCTCCAAGATTAAAGTCGGCATTGACTGTATATTTCTTGGAGCTCGCGGCAACCGGCGGTTGCGCATGAACCGCAGTTGCAAAAACGCCGAACAGCGCGATCAGGACCGGCGCTTTCGATTTGACAGGTAGCAATTGTCCCTCCTCCGAACCGGCCGCGATGTCGAGATTCCTGAGGAATCCACCCATCGATCAAGCCAGATCGATGCTAAGCATGTTGGAAGCGCATTCTCTTTACAAGGCTTACGCGGTACTGTTCTAACTCGATAAGTACTAGCAGATCAGGGTCTAGTACTTACACTGTGCGTCATAAATATTGTGTATTATCGGAAGAGGCACGTGAACGTTTGACCATCTTCAAGACCTCCGGGGCCTTGGCCGTCCAACTGGAGGGTTTGGGCGGGTGTTTCCCGCAACGTCGCGGCGAACTCCGGATCGTTGCCGGCCGTGAAGGTCTACACCAAATGGGGCTTCAGACCATGGGCCTTCCAGATGCGCCGCACGCTGGCTTCGCTGATGCCCACTTCTGCCGCCATCGTTCGTGTGGACCAGCGCTTGGCATGGGCGGGACGCGTTTGCGTTGTCCGCTGAATCACCGTTTTCACGATGGAGGGCGGGATACCCGGCGCGCGTCCAGAGCGGGGCGCATCCTTCTCCAGGCCAGCAAGGCCAAGCGCCAGGAAGCGGGCACGCCAGCGGGCGGCTTTCTGGTTCGTGATGCCGAGTTTTGAGGCGATATCGACGTCTAATTCGCCGTTGGCTGCCATCAACACAATTCGTGCGCGCTCCACTTGCCGCGCCGGGAGCGAGCGGCGGCGAGTCCACTGCTCCAGCGTCTGACGCTGCTCATCGGTCAATTCAATTGCGGGGGCCACGCGCATGGGAAATCGTCCTCTCCATCATAGAGACGGGTTCCGCAGGGAATGCATCGCTATTTGTGACGCGATGCACTAGAACGCCGCCGGATTGACTTACTATCGTCTCCCTATCGAATGAGATTATGAAGTATAATCCATGCGCCGCACACACGGTTGAGCCCTTGGTTGGCTGAGCGATCGTTGCGCGGCACGCAGCTTGCGGGCATACGTCCGGCCCGGTTTGGCGGACGGCCCCCGACCGTTGATACGATCTTGCCTTCCGGAGAATCCACTATGAAGACAAAGGCCGAGTTGAATCGCCGCCGGTTGTTGCAATCCGGGCTCGCAGTGCCCTTGGCCGCCGGGGCAGCACCGGGCGCGCCGGCGGGGACGTCCGTTTATCAGAAGCTCGGCGTGCAGACGTTCATCAACGCCTACGGCACGCTGACCACGCTGGGCGGCACGTTGATGGAGCCCGAGGTGAAGCGGGCGATGGACGAGGCGGCGCAGCACTTTGTGGCGATTCACGATTTGCAGAAGAGAGTGGGGGAGAGGCTGGCCGAGCTGACGGGCGCGGAGTCGGGATTTGTCACGGCCGGGGCGTCGTGCTCGATTTGTCTGGCCACGTGCGCGGTGACGGTGGGCGGGGACCTTGCGAAGATCAGGCGGCTGCCGGATTTGACGGGTTCGAAGGACGAGATTGTGATGCAGAAGGCGCATACGGGGGCGGGCAATCCGTATGACCACAACTGGCGGATGATTGGGACGAAGGTGATTGCGGCAGAGACGGCGGCGGAGGTGCGCGCGGCGATCGGTCCTCGCACGGCGGCGTTGGGGATGGTGTTGAGCCACAACTCGGAGGGCCACAAGCTGGAGTTGGAGGAGATGATCGCGATTGCGCACAAGGCCGGGCTGCCGTTGATCCTGGACGCGGCCGCCGAGATTCCTCCGGCGTCGAACCTGAAGAAGTTTGTGAAGATGGGCGCGGACCTGGTGGCGTTCAGCGGGGGGAAGAACCTGCGCGGACCGCAGTGCTCGGGGCTGCTGTTGGGGCGCAAGGATCTGGTGGCCGCGGCTTATGCGAACAGCGCCCCGAACAATCTCTTCGCGCGCATCGCGAAGGTGGGCAAGGAGGAGATTGTGGGTCTGCTCACGGCGGTGGAGCGGGCGTTGCAGCGGGACGAAGAAGGGGAGCGGCGCAAGCAGGAGGCGATGTTGAAACGGGTTGCCGCACGGGTGGCGGACGTACCGACGGTGAAGACGGAGTTCATCACCAATCTGGACTACAGCCATTCGCCGCGGCTCTCGATTCAGTGGGACGAGAAGAAGCTGGGGATGACGGCGGCCGAGGTGAACAACCGGCTGAAGGCGGGCGAGCCGTCGATTGTGGCGGCGGACATGACGCGGTTCCGGCCGTCGTGGCCGGGCCTGGGGATTTTCGCGGCGTGCTTGCAGTTGGGGGAAGAGAAGGTGGTGGCCGAGCGGGTGCGGGCGATTCTGATGGGGAAGGCGTAGCGGACCGGTTCCGGCGCGGCGGTTAGGCGGAGGGGACGACGGCCGGATAGACCTTGCGGATGGCGGCGATGATGTCGTCCAGGTCGCGGCGGGTGTATTTCGGGTCCATCAAAACGCCACCGAAGCGCCCGAGGATATCGATGGTGCGCGGGCAGGTTTCCGGGCCGTAGCGCATGGCTTTTCCGCGCGCGGATTGGAAGGACGGCCATGCGGGGTGGACCGTTTTCTTTGCCATGATGTGAGGCAGCGTGGGGAGAATCACGGAGCCGCCCGGACGCGAGGCAGTGATGTTTTCGGCTTTCATGGCGGCGAGGAATTTTTCGCAACGTTCTCTGGAGCCGAAATCGAGGAAGACGCCGGTTCCGAGTTCGCCTTGGGGATCGGGCAGGCGGCGTAGTTTGAGGCCAGGAAGATCGCGGATGCCTTCATAGACGCGGGCGGCGTTGGCGCGCACGGAGCCGACGATTTTATCGAGCTTGCGGGTCTGCGCCAGCAGCACGCCGCCGCTGAGTTCATTCATGCGGAAGTTGGTTCCCATGAACCAGTCGAGCGCGGGCTTGCCACCGAGGAGTTCCTGATGCGGGGCGCGGAGACCGCCGAGGTCGTGGAAGCGGGAAGCGCGTTCAAACAGCTCGGGGTTGCTGGTGACGACCGCGCCGCCTTCGCCGGCCGTGATGGTCTTGTTCATTTGCAGGCTGTAGATACCGATGTCGCCGAGCGAGCCGAGGGGGCGGCCTTTGTAGCTGGCACCGACGCTCTGTGCGCAGTCTTCGAGTACGCGGAGCTTGTGTTTGCGGGCGATGGCGAGGATGGGGTCGAGGTCCGCGGGATTGCCTTGGAGGTGCACGACCATGATCGCCTTCGTGTGAGGCGTGATGTGTTTCTCGATGCCGTTGGGGTCGAGGTTGAACGATTCATCGATTTCGGCGAAAACGGGCAAAGCTCCGGCGAGGACGACGGCGTTGCAGCAGGAATGCCAGGTCCAGGCGGGGAGGATCACTTCGTCGCCGGGGCCAAGTTCGAGCGCGGCGACGGCGCAGTGGAGCGCGGCGGTTCCGGAGGTGACGCCGAGGGCGTATTTGGCCTGCATGCGCGCGGCGAATTCGCGCTCGAATTGCAGGACCTTTTTGGGCGGGGCGCCGGGACCGTACCAGCGGAAGGGCGATTTGGCGTCGAGCACTTCGAGCACCTCGGCGCGCTCTTTGTCGTCGTAGAACTCCGAGCCCCAGTAGCCGGCTCGGAGCAGTTTGTCGCGCACGGGCGCGCCTCCTTCGATGGCGAGCTTGGGCGCCGCGCCGGCACGTTGGGCGGCGGCAGCGGCGGCGGCGGTTGTGACGAAGGCTCTGCGTTTCATTTGGGCACTCCTGCGGTTCCGGGTACAGCGTGACGGAAGTGGCGGGGAAACGCAAGGAGGGCGTATTGGGGCGGGCGGATTGCGTGGCGCTCCAGGATGGAGATATGGTCTAATTCCGGTTTTCCGATTGGGTGGAGGATTCGGCGATGCAGATGACGCGCGTGGCGGCTGTGAGCATGAATGGATTTATGGGCGAGCCGGAGCGGGTTCTGGCGGCGATCGACGGGTGGTGCGCGCGGGCGGCGGCGGCTAAGGCCCATCTTGTGCTGTTCCCTGAGTTGGTGGTCCACGGGCATTGCACGCCGAACACGTGGGAGGTGGCCGAGGCGGTGCCGGACGGGCCCAGCGTGCGGAAGTTGATTGAACTGGCGCGGAAGCATCAACTGGTGATGTCGGTTGGACTCAGCGAAAAAGAGCGCGACATTGTCTACAACACGCAAGTGCTGGTTGGTCCGGAGGGCTACATTGGCAAGCAGCGGAAGCTGCACCTGTCGCGCGACGAGGTGAATCACTACAAGGGCGGCAAGGACATTGCGGTGTTCGACATTGGGCGTTGCAAGGTGGGGACGGTTATCTGCTACGACAATCAGTTTCCCGAGGTGGCGCGTGTGTTGGCTCTGCGCGGAGCCGATGTGATCTTGATGCCGCACGCGGCCCGATTTAAGCCGTGGCCCGATACGGCGGAGGGCGAGGCGGCGGCGCGAAGGCACTCGCATGATTTCGTCTCGGTGTATGCGTTGCGGGCGCGCGAGAATGCCTGCTTCGCGGTGCTTACGGACCAGGCGGGGCGGGCAGGAACGTTGGCCAGCTATCCGGCCGATCACGAGAACCAGCCTCACCATGCGGGCGTGGCTTTGGTGTGGGGTCCGGACGGGGAGGTGCTGGCGAGCGCGCAGCAGGAGCGTGTTCAGGAGGAGATGATTGTGGCCGACCTCGACCCGGCGCTGCTGGCGCGCGAGCGATCGCTCTCCAACTACACGCTGCGGACGCGGCGGCCGGAACTCTATGCGGAGCTTGTACGGGAGCAGGTTTCGTCGTGAACGGCGTGGCGGGCCGGGGGGGGGATGCGGGCGGGTTGGAATGCACGCGCCGCCGCCATCGAACGTTCATGATCGCGGGGCATAATATAGGGCGAGATGAACGTTACCCGCCGTCAGCTATTTGCGCAGGCTCTCGCCTTATCCGCGTCCAATCCGCTTTCGCTTCTGGCCGCACCCAAGATTGATTTCCCCTTTACGCTTGGCATCGCTTCGGGCGAGCCGACGCACGACGGGATTGTGCTGTGGACGCGGCTTGCGCCGAAGCCGGACGATGCGGCGGCGCTTCCGAACGCGAATATCGACGTGCGGTGGGAGATCGCCGAGGACGAATCGTTTTCCAAGATTGTGCGCAAGGGCAAGACGGCGGCGACGCCGATGCTGGCGCATTCGGTGCACGTGGGGGCGGATGGGCTGAAGGCGGCGCGGTGGTATCACTACCGGTTCACGGCGGCGGGGCATCGGAGTCAGGCGGGGCGGTTTAAGACAGCGGCTGCGCCGGGCGACGAGCAGACGCCGTTGAAGTTCGCATTCGCGTCGTGCCAGCAGTGGACGCAGGGGCTTTGGACGGCCTACGAGCACATGGCGGCGGAAGAGCTCGACCTGGTGGTGCACCTGGGGGACTACATTTACGAGCAAGGGTATCGCGGGGATGTGCGCACGACGGGGCGGGAGGAGATTTTCAGCCTGAGCGACTACCGGAACCGGCACGCGCTGTACAAAACCGATCCGTTGCTGCAGCGGGCGCACGCGCGGTTTGCGTGGGCGACGACGTGGGACGACCACGAGGTTTCGAACAACTACGCGGGCGACATTCAGGAAAAGGGCCAGCCGCGGGCGGAGTTTCTGGAGCGGCGGGCGTCGGCGTATCAGGCTTATTACGAGCACATGCCGCTGCGGCGGGCGCAGATCAACCAGGGCTCGAACATGCCGCTGCACCGGCGGTTGGACTTCGGGCAGATGCTGCGGCTACACATGCTGGACACGCGGCAGTACCGGACGGACCAGGTGTGCGGCGATGGATCGAAGCCGGCGTGCGAGGAGTTGAAGAACCCGGCGCAGACGCTGCTGGGAGCGGAGCAGGAGAAGTGGCTGGAGGGGAACCTGCAGAGCTCGCGGGCGAAATGGGATGTGCTGGGGCAGCAGATTCTGGTGACGCTGCAGGACTTCGATCCGAACGAAGGCATCACGTACAACATGGATTCGTGGAGCGGTTACCCGATCGCGCGGGAGCGGCTGGTGACGGCGCTGCAGAGCGCCAAGCGGAACGCGGTGATCATCACGGGCGACGTTCACGCGAGTTGGGTGGGGCAGTTGCACGCGGAGGCGCAGGATGTGAAGTCGCAATGCGTGGCGGCGGAGTTTGTGGGGACTTCGATTTCGTCGGGCGGCGACGGGTTCGATATGACGCCGCGAGGCGAGGATGTGTTGCGGGTGAATCCGCAGATCCGGTACTTCAACGCGCGGCGCGGGTATGTGCGTTGCGAGGCGGCGCCCACGAGTTTCCGGGCCGACTACCGGTTGGTGGACTACGTCACGAGGCCGGGGGCACCGGTGGCGACGAAGGTTTCGTGGACGGTGGAGCCGGGGCGGTTGATTCCCGAGCGCAGCTAAGGGTCTGGGAAGACGGTACTAAGTTCTAAGGTATTTAACACTAGATAGCCTTGGTGTGATTTAGGACCGTACCTTCCGATATTGCGGATCGCTGCCAGAATTCTCTCAGGCTAGGCTACCCATAGGCGTAGTTCCAGTGGACTGCGCATAGAGGAGAGACCTGGCATGTTGATCCGAAATTGGGCTGGTCTGGTGCTACTTTGCACGCCCGCATTTGCGACACCGGTGATTTTGAACCCGAGCTTTGAGGGCGGTACGGCTCCGGGCGCATTTTTGACTGTCGCCGCGGGCGGTGGGGACATTACGGGTTGGACGGTGATCGGCCATTCGGTGGACTACATCGGCTCGTACTGGCAGGCGGCGGACGGTTCGCGCAATATCGACCTCAATGGCAACGGCGTGGGCGGCGTGCGGCAGGTGATTCCGGGCTTTACTATCGGGGCCACCTATGAACTCTACTTCTACCTGTCGGGCAACCCGGATAACCTGCCGGTGGTGAAGGACCTTCGCGTGACGGTTTCGGGCATCGGCGATTTCGATTTCACGTTCGACACGACCGGGGTAAACCACTCCAATATGGGCTGGACGTTGGAATCGGTACCGTTCGTGGCCACGGCGACGACGCACACGATTACGTTTGCCAGCACCACTACCACGCCGAGCGTTTCCTATGGGCCCGCGTTGGACGATTTGTCGATCACGGAAGATCTGAGCACGGCGCCCGTTCCCGAGCCGGCTTCGATCGTGCTGGCGGGTGCGGGGTTGCTCGCGCTGGCGGTGGTCCGGCGGCGGCGCGGCTGAGCGGTTCCCGTGTTTCGGTGAGGCGTACAGGGAGCGCTCCCTCACGGTCGCGCCTCAATAACATGGCCGCGCCTCAGTAGCGGCCGGGCAATTCGGATGATCGGCTCGCTAGAGTGACCCGAAATCCGGGCTAGCTGAGGTTTGGGACTTTGAGCTTCCAGGGCTTGCGGAACTTGCGGGTGAGGAGCTTGTTGGCTTCGTTGTCGCCTGTGATGCGCTCGCGGGGTTCGTCCCAATGGATTTTGCGGCCGAGGCGGTAGGAGAGGTTGGCGAGCAGGCCAGCCTTCGATAGCTGATGGCCGTAGCGGACGTTACAGGTGGTCTCCATGTTGCGCGACTTGACGGAGTCGAGGAACTCGCGGAGATGGCCGGGGGAGTCGGGGATGGACTGCGCGGGGCGGGGGAAGTCGTCGACCTTTTTGCCTTTGACCCAGACT
This sequence comes from uncultured Solibacteraceae bacterium, assembly GCA_964449665.1. Classification (GTDB taxonomy): domain Bacteria; phylum Acidobacteriota; class Terriglobia; order Bryobacterales; family Bryobacteraceae; genus JAFLBB01. The sequence goes on along the minus strand of CAYUZM010000005.1, from coordinate 3,885 downwards.
TCGTTGGTTTCGTAGTTGGTGACGAGCGAGGCTTCGGTGCCTTCAAACAGACAGCCGATGTGGCCCATGTGCTCGAAGCCGGGGAGCGGCGTGGGGCGGAAGCTGAACATGTAGAGCACGCCGGGGAACTCGAGGATGGCTTCGACGGTGTCGGGCGTTTCGGTGGCGTCATCGAGAAAGAAGCGGCCGCCGGCGGCGGAAACAGCGGACGGAGCTTTCCAATCCATGGCCCAGAAGGCGACGTCGGAGATGTGGCACCAGAAGTCGATGAAGGTGCCGCCGGAGTAGTCCCAGAAATGGCGGAAGCTGCCGTGGGAGCGTAGGGGATCGTAGGGGCGTTTGGGGGCGGGGCCGAGCCAGAAATCGTAATCGAAACCGGCGGGCAAGGTGGCGGGAGAGCGGACGGGGCCGTTCTTGGTGGGGCTTGTTTTCCAGGCGTGGACGCGAGTGATTTTGCCGAGCTTGCCCGATTTCACGAGCTCGACGACACGGCGGTAGTTGGCGTGGTCGTTGTGGATGTGATTGCCCATCTGGCTGACGCGCTTGTAGCGCGAGGAGGCGTTAGCCATGGCGCGGCCTTCCATGACGCTATAGCTGAGCGGCTTTTCGACGTAGACGTCTTTACCCGCTTCGAAGGCCTGAACGGTGGGGATGGCGTGCCAGTGGTCTGGGGTGATGATGGAGACCGAGTCGATCTCCTTTTTTTCGAGGAGACGGCGGAAGTCGCCGAAGGATTCGGGCTTGTAGCCCTTCTGAGCCTGGACGAGTTCGATGGCGCGGTTGCGGTGGGATTCATCGACATCGCAGATGGCGGCGATGCGGACGTCGGGTTGGCGGAGGAGTTCGCGGAGACGGCCGGTGCCCTGGCTGCCGACGCCGATCATGCCGACCACAACCTGATCGTTGGGACCCTTTTGGGCAAGGGCGAGGGAGGCGGCGGCGGAGGCCAGGAAGGTGCGGCGGGGAAGGAGTGGGGGATTCATCTTGTGTCCTCACGCCTATGGTACTCTCACGCCAAGGACATATGACACGAAGGCATGTGGTGGGCGCATTGGCGGGGTTGCCGGCGTTGGTTCGTCCGGCGGCGGCACAGCAGGAACGGTACAAGTTGGGCGTGATGGCGACGATGTTCGGCGCGTTTCCGCTCGACGAGGCGATGACGAAGATTCGCAAGATCGGCTACCGCTACATCAGCATGAGCCCGAGGCATGGGGGCGAGGCGGTCTATGCGCCGGAGATGAGCAAGGCGGATCGCGCGAAGATGCTGCGGCGGATTCGCGATTTAGGCGTGCAGCCGTTCATGAGCCTGGGCGGGTTTCGCGGCGACCCGATTACGGACGAGGGCGTGAAGCGTTACATCGAGCAACTGGACTTGTGCGCAGACTTTGGGATTCCGGTGATGGTGGGCGCGGGGCCTTGGTATTTCACAAAATTCCCGACGACGCCGAAGCGCGAGCGCGACTGGCAGGTGGAAGTGACGAAGTTCTACGCGGGCCTGGAGAAGGCGATTCGTCACGCGGAACAGGTGAAGGTGGTGATCGCGCTGAAGCCGCACACGGGTATTACGGCGCGGGCGAAGGATTGCATCGATGTGCTGAAGCGGCTGCGGTCGCCGTGGTTGAAGATCTCGTGGGATGCGGGGAACATTTCCTACTATGAGGGGATTTATCCCGATCCCGATTTGGCGGACCTTGCGCCGCAGGTGTGTTCGGTGTGCATCAAGGACCACAAGGGGCTGCGCGGGGTGAACGATTTTCCGGTGCCGGGGACGGGCAACATCGATCATGAGGCGATGTTCCGCACGCTGTTCGCGGCGGGGTTCAACGGGCCGATGTCGGTTGGGGGCGTGGATGGGACGGATGGGGGCATGAACAAGGTGCCGCCGGCGGTGGTGGAAGAGCGGTTGACGGCGGCGTACAAGTATTTGGCTCCGCTGCTGGACCGTGTGACGGCGAAGGTGTAGGAGGGGGCTTTGGCGTTGCGACTTTCGATTCTGATTCTGATGGCGGCGCTGCTGCCGGCGCAGGAGATTCGCTTCCTGGGCAAGACGAAGTACCTGAACAATGCGCGGGCGGTGGTGGCGCATACGATCGACGATTCGACGACTTCGGTTCCGGCGGCGGTCGATGCGATGGACAAGTACGGGATCAAGTCGACGATTTTTGTGAGTACGGAAAACGACCCCGCGCCGGAAGACCGGTTCTTCACGCAACTGATGATTCGCGATTTGTGGCCGCGGCTGCGGAAGGCGATTGCGGATGGGCATGAGATCGGGTCGCACTCGCGGCAGCATCCGTGCAAGAAGCCGGACAACGAGGCGTTCTGCGCGGAGGCGTATACGGACTATGAGATTGCGGGTTCGCGGGACGATAGTCTGCGGCTGACGCAGCAGCCGTATGTGTGGTCGTGGTGTTATCCGTGCGGGAACTGCGCGCCGTACGATTTCATTCAGAAGCGCATTGCGGCGGCGGGTTACATTGTGGCGCGGAACTATCCGAACGAGGCGCAGAACGGGCATGTGCGGCCGGATGTGCAGGACTTCGACGCCAACCCGATGAACGCGGGCTACACGCAGGCGGTGCAGCACCGGAACGGGCAGAAGACGGACGCGATCGATCTGGCGTCGCTGAATGCCAAGTTCGATGAGGTGTATGGGAAGGGCGGCGTGTACAACTTTATGTCGCATCCGCAGTGGCTCGATTTCGGACCGGACGGGTTTTATGAAGCGCACCTGAAGCATGTGGGCAAACGGCGCGATGTTTGGTATGTGCCGATGGGTCCGCTGTATGCATTTCGCACGATGCGGGATAAGACGGCGGTGAAGGCGCTGGAGGGCGGGCGGGCGTTTGCGGTTTCGAACGATCTGGACCAGAAGGTTTATGTGGGGACCGTGACGCTAGAGTTTGAGGCTCCGGCGGGGGTGCGGGTGTTATCGGGCGGACGGTTACTGGCGGAGATGGAGGGCGCGTATACGGACCGTTGGGATCGCGAGTTTGTGCGGCGGGATGCGGCGAAGCTGTATGCGACGGTGTATTCGAACACGAAGGTGGAGTTCTTCCGGCCGGCGGCGGTGGTGGATGTGAGCGGGGCTTGGACGCTTCGGTACCGGACTCCGAATGGGAAGGACCGCGAGGCTTTGCTTACGTTTAAGCAGGAGGGTGGGAAGCTGAGCGGGACGTTGACGAGCGAGCGTGGCACGGCTCCGGTGACGGAGGGGAGTATTGCGGGCGACAGGATTTCACTGGCGATGGTGCGGAAGGGGAATGGAACGGAGGTTACGGTGAATTGCGTTGGGACTTTGCGCGAAGGCGCGATGCATTTGGTGATTGGTTGGGGGGATGGGGAGGCGGTTACGGCGGTGGGACGGCGGTAAGGGTCGGTTGCTACCTGGCCGATTCTACGGGGTAGCCTTTGTCGGTCCAGTCGGCGGCGAGGCGGTTGGGGATTTCGAGGAGGCGGACGGTTTTGAAGCCTGCCTCTTTGAGTGCTTTGACGGCGGGGCGGATGTTGGGGCAGACGTTCATGGGGCAGCAGCCGCAGTAGAGGATGATCTCGGTGGCGGGCGGCTTGCCTTTCGCCAGCTTCATGAGGCCTTCGATGCCTTCGGGTTTGGAGGCGGGGCCTGCGTCGAGTGAGCCGGTGATGTGCTTGGCGCGGTAGAGGTAGGCCGGGCCAATGAAGATCATGAGGGGCTTGTCGCCGGTGGTGAGGCGCTTGGCGAGACCGGCGGGTTGCATGAGTTCCTGCGCGGTCCAGGGTTCGGCGGCTTAGAGCGGGAGCAGGGGCGCGAGAGTGGGTAGGGCCAGGGGAAGGGCGCGGGCGGGCATGCGTTCATCTTAACGCCCGGAGGCGGCTGTCGGAGGGTGTGGCCAGGTGGGCGAGGAG
>CAYUZM010000004.1:0-24833 GCA_964449665.1 uncultured Solibacteraceae bacterium | reverse complement strand
TTCGTCTGGTCTTTACACCCCCACTTCGGATTTTACCGATAACGGCGACGGCACTGTCACTCACAACAAAACCAATCTGACGTGGAAACGCTGTTCCGAGGGGATGGTCTGGAACAACGGCTGCGTAGGACCTGTGTTATCGTACACATTGGCGAATGCTACAACGTTGGCGCAGCAAAACTACGCCGGGAAAGGCGATTGGCGGCTGCCCACGGAGAACGAACTGTTGTCTATTATGGAATGGGGCGCCTCTGCACCCTCTATAAACCCCACCATTTTCCCTCTCGTTCCAAGTCAGTGGTATGTCTCGGGTTCGGATTTTTTCGGCTCAACGACGACCGTCTGGAGCAACTCGTCCGCGCCGACGCAATCGACATCCTGATCGACCTCGGCGGGCACACCGCCGGCAACCACCTGCGTGCCTTCTCCCGGCGACTCGCTCCGCTACAGGCCACCTGGCTCGGTTACCCCAATACGACAGGGCTGTCGGTGATGGACTACCGCATTACCGACGCGCAGAGCGACCCGGAAGGCGAAACCGATGCCTGGTACAGCGAACGGCTGGTTCGCCTCGAAGGCGGCTTCCTCTGCTTTCGTCCCGCCCCGCAAACGCCCCCTCCCGCCCCGCCCCCCATGGCGTCTCTGGGCGCCATAACGTATGGATCTTTCAACAACATGGCCAAGATGAGCCCCACCGTCATTGGCATGTGGTCCGATCTCTTGCATCGCGTACCAGCCTCGCGCCTGGCTCTCAAGAACAAAGCACTTGCCGAGAGTCCGGCGCGAGGGCGGGTGATCGAATTGTTCCGGCAGAGGGGAATCAGCGAAGAGCGTATCGTCATGTCCGGCGCCATCGAATCGCTGGAGGGCCACCTCTCCGCCTATGCCCACATCGATGTCGCCTTGGACAGCTTCCCGTATCACGGCACAACCACCACGTTCGAAGCGCTCTGGATGGGCGTGCCGGTCGTCACTCTCACCGGCCCGGCGCACGTTTCGCGCGTCGGAGCAAGCATTCTCTCCCATGTGGAGCTCGATTCCTGCATTGCCTCCACTCCCGGCGACTATGTGGCCCACGCTGCCTCCTGGGCCGGGCGTGCCGGTGAACTCGCGCTCCTGCGGCATCAATTGCGCCACCGCCTGAGCGCGTCTCCGCTGATGGATGAGACGGGATTTGCCCGCCGCATGGAATCCGCTTTCCGCGAGATGTGGCGCCGCTGGTGCGCAGGCCAACCTGCTGCCCCCATCTCCATTTCTTAAAAGGACTAAGCCATGACCCAACCGATGTTCTCCATCGTCATCCCCACGCGCGAGCGCCACAAAACACTGGCTTACTCCATGCGCAGCGTGCTTCAGCAGGACTATCCCGGCTTCGAGCTCATCATTCAGGACAACTGCTCGAGCCAGGAGACAGCCAACGTGGTTCGCAGCTACCGTTCGCCCAAGATCAAGTACAACCGCGCCCCCTACACCTTGCCGATGAACGAAAACTGGGAACAGGCTCTCGCTTTGTGCGAGGGCCGCTACATCTTCTATCTCGGAGACGATGACGCGATGATGCCCGACGGCATGGCGCTCGCCGCCGCGATTCTCGAGCGGGCCCCGATGGATGTCCTTATGTGGGAAAAGTACACCTACTGGTGGGAAGATGCGCTCGAACCCGCCGTGGCCGGCCGCATGTTTCTCCACATGAACCACGGGTTCCAGATGATCGATCCGCATGCCCTGCTGAAATCGCACTACGACTGGGACGTCAGCTCGGGCGGCATGCCGAGTATCTATACCGGATTCACGAGCCGCGATCTTGTCGAACGCGTCAAAGCCAAAGCTGGCGGTGCTTACTTCTACTTCGGCGCGCCCGACAACAGCTCCGGCGTGGCCAATGCGTACTTTGCCCGGAACGTGGGCAAATTCGAGCGCGGCCTCTCGATTGGAGGCAACTCGGCTGCCTCTACCGGTTGCGCCTATTTCTTTCGCAGCAAGGGCGAACGGCGGCAGAAGGAGTACGAGGAGGAAACCGGCAGCACGGTCGCCTCCCAGATCCACCCCTCGCTCATTCCGTCGATCAACCTCGAGGTCAACTGGGCCGACACGCAACTGCGCGCGCGCGAACTCCTCTTCCCGGACGATGCCCGCTATCAGGTGCCCATGGACAAGGTGGTGCGGGTGATGGCCGCCAATATCAACCGCGATCCGGACAGCTACGAGGCCACACTCGCCGAGGTACGCCAGTTGGCGGCTAAGCATGGCATCGATCCGGCGTCCGTTCCTATACCTGCTCGCGCTTTCGGGGAGAAGCCCCGCCTGCAGGGGCTGCTGCAGAGCGCTCCCGGGGCGCCCCAAACCCTGGCCGTGAACTGTGTGGAAGCCGGCGTGCATGAGGTAGCAAGCGCGGCACGTCTGGCTTCGGCACTGTTACCGACACTGTCGATTCAATAGACGCCGCTCCAACTCTCATGCCCTTGGCCCGCGTGCGCCAGGCCACCGTGTTGGCGGGTGGCTATGGCAAGCGGATGCTGCCCCTAACAGCCGCGCTTCCTAAACCTCTCATTCCCGTTGCCGGCGTTCCATTCGCCGAGCGGCTGGTCGCCTGGCTGCGTGGCTGGGGAATCGAACGAGTACTCTTTCTCGGCGGTTGGCAGGCGCAGGCGCTGGTGTCCCATTTTGGCGACGGATCCCAATTCGGAATCGAGATTGAATATTCCATCGCACCGGCCGATACGCAAACCGGACGCCGCCTGTCACGAGCCGCTTCGATGCTTGACCGGCATACACTTCTGCTTTACGGCGACAACTACTGCCCCATCGACCTGGGGCAAGCCGAGGCCCAGTGGTTCGCCTCCCGGCTGCCCGCGCAGATGACGGTGTATGACAATCGCGACGGTTACTCGCGTTCCAACACCTCCTGCCTGGATGGCCGGATCGTCGGCGCTTACGATCCCACGCGCGGCACGCCGGGGTTGAACAGCGTCGACATCGGCTTCCTGTTCCTCGACCGCTCGGCGGTCGAACTCATCGGAGACCGGAATGAAGGCCTCGACCGTACTCTCTATCCGGAGCTCGTGAGGCGCCGCATGTTGGGGGCTTTTGTCACCCGGCACCGCTACTACGGTCCTTCCCATCCGGCACGTCTGGCCGAAACGGAGCGCTTTTTCTCCAGGCCGCCCACAGTGCTGCTCGATCGCGACGGCGTGCTGAACCGAACGCCACCGCCGGCTCATTATGTCTGCTCTTGGACCGATTGGGAATGGCTTCCCGGCGCGCAGGACGCTCTCCGGGCGTTCCGGCGGGCCGGTTGGCGCGTGCTGCTGATCTCCAACCAGGCGGGCATCGCCCGTGGCGCGTTTTCGCACTCCCAGCTCGACGATATTCATGCCCGCATGCACGCCGACGCCGAGCAGTCCGGCGGCCGCATCGACGGAATCTATGTATGTCCGCATGGCTGGGATGAGGGCTGCGACTGCCGCAAACCCTCTCCCGGCATGATCTTTCAGGCACAACGCGATTGGGCGCTGGATCTGTCGCAAACCTGGTACTTGGGCGACGACGAGCGCGACGCCGAGGCAGCCGAAAAGGCCGGATGCCGCTTCGCAAAGATTGGCGGCGGCCTCTCGCTTCTGACCGCGGCCGCCCAACTGCTTTCCGGCGAGGAGCCGCGCCCCGGTCTCGGCCCGCTCGCCCAAGCCCTGCCCGCTCAACACGAGGTACCTTCATGGCAAAACGAATCCTGATCACCGGCCACCGCGGCTACATCGGCTCGGTGATGACCCCCTACTTTCTTCAGGCCGGATACGAAGTCCACGGCGCCGATACCGGCTACTTCGAGCCGTGCCAACTGGTACGCGAAAGCTGTCAGGTTCCCAGCCGCCGCGTCGACTTGCGCGATGAACTGACCGCGCGGGATCTGGAAGGCTTCGAAGCCGTCATCCATCTGGCGGCGCTGAGCAACGATCCGATCGGAAACCTGAACGAACGCTGGACGCGCGAGATCAACGGCGAGGCGTCGGTCCGTGTGGCCACGCTCGCCCGCCAGGCCGGTGTCGGCCGCTTCCTGTTCTCCAGTTCCTGCATTATGTACGGAGCCTCGGGCGACGGCTCTGTCCCTGTTGATGAAACCTCCACGCTTGACCCGCGTACGCAGTATGCCCGGTCAAAAGTCGACGCCGAGCAAGCCCTGCGCCCCCTCGCCACACCCACGTTCTCACCGGTCTACATGCGCAATGGAACTATCTACGGTCTCTCGCCGCGCATGCGCTTTGACACCGTGTTGAACTCACTGGCCGGCTCGGCGGTCGCCAGCGGCTCGGTGCGCGTGTTCAGTGACGGCAAGCCGTGGCGCCCGGTCGTGCATGTGGACGATGTCTGCGCCGCCTTCCACGCCGCCCTCGAAGCCCCGCGCGAGGCGATTCACAACGAGGCATTCAACTTAGGAGCGGACTTCGTCAATGTCCAGATCGGGGCACTCGCGCATAGCGTGGCCGAAGCCTCTGGCGCGAGTCTGGAACTGCTGGCCCAAGCCGACGCCGACCAGCGCACCTATCGGACCTCGTTCGCCAAGATCGCCCGCCACCTGCCCGGTTTCCAAGCCAGGTGGACCCCACAGGCGGGTGCGGCGCGCCTGGTCGAGGAGTTCCGTTCCGTGGGGCTCACCCGCGGCCAGTTTGACGATGAGCGCTTCACGCGCCTGCGCTGGTTGCGCCGCCTCCTCGCCGACGGTTCTCTGGGCGAAGACCTTCGCTGGAGGGTAAAGCCGTTCGTGCCCCAGACGGAAAACAAGGAGGTACCCGCGTGATTGATGGCGTCAAAATTGTTCCCCTTCGCCAGATTGTCGACGAGCGCGGCAAGATCATGCACATGATGAAGTGCACCGACCCGCACTTTCAGCAGTTCGGCGAAATCTACTTCTCCTGCTCCTGGCCCGGCTCGGTGAAGGCCTGGCACATCCATACCAAGATGACCGTGAACAACGCCGTCGTCTCGGGCCGCGCCAAACTCGTGCTCTACGACCTCCGCGAAGGCTCGCCCACGCGTGGTGAACTGCAGGAAATCTTCTTCGGCGAGGACAACTACGTGCTCGTCCAGATCCCTCCCGGTATCGCCAATGGCTACAAAGCCTACGGCGACAAGATGGTGATCATGGCCAACTGCGCCACCATTGCGCACGAACCCGACGAGATGCTGCGCCTACCACCGTTCGATTCCTCGATCCCATATGACTGGTCTCTGCGACATGGCTGATACCGAGTCGCTGGCGCGCCGCATTGTGGAGAAAGGCGCCCCGGCAGCCGCCGGAGCCCACTCTCTGGCGCGGCTTGCCGGCGCCGTGGCCGGACCTCAGCCGCCACCCCGGCTGCGCGCCGGGCTCATCGTTACCCGAACCCCCTTGCGCGTCAGCTTCGCTGGAGGCGGCACCGATTTCGCCGGCTTCTATGAACAGGAGGAGGGAGCGGTCCTAAGCACCGCGATCGACAAGTACGTCTACGTTACGCTCAAACGCCACGACGCGATGTTCGGTGCCCCGATCCGCTTGAACTACTCCGAAACCGAACAGGTGGATACAGTCGCCGAAATCCGCAACGACATCGCCCGCGCCTGTTTCCAACTGCTCGCCATCGAGCCGCCCATTTACATGAGCACGGTCGCCGACATCCCCGCATCGAGCGGGCTCGGTTCGTCCAGCTCCTTCTGCGTCGGCCTGTTGAACGCGCTGCACGCCTGGCGCGGCGAACACGTTTCGGCGGCTCAGCTGGCCGAAGAGGCCTCCTACGTCGAAATCGAAGTGTTGGGCCGTCCGATCGGAAAGCAGGACCACTACGCCGCCGCCTTCGGTGGCTTCAACCTTTTCCGCTTTCTTCCGGGTGGCGGCGTCAGCGTCGAGGCGCAGCGATTCGGTGCCGGAGCGCGCCGCAGGCTCTTCGATCACCTACTTATGTTTTGGACCGGAATTGAACGCCAGGCTGCGGGCGTTCTAGCCGAGCAGCAGTCCAATATCGATGCCCGCCGCGCGGAACTTGCCGCACTGAAGACACAGGCCTGGGATCTGCAACGCGCTCTTGCCGCCAACTTTGAACCCGAGCTCTTCGGTCGTTCTCTCGACCAGGGCTGGCAGACCAAACGCCGCCTGGCCTCTTCCATCTCAAGCTCTCGCATCGACGACTGGTACACGCGCGCTCTGGCCGCCGGAGCTTGGGGCGGCAAGCTCTGCGGAGCCGGTGGCGGTGGTTTCTTCCTGTTTGCCGTCCCGCCTGCACGCCAGCAATCGGTACGCGCCGCGCTCGCCGAACTGAAGGAGTTGAGCATCCATGCCGAACCGCAGGGCTCGCGCGTGTTGATGCCTCACGTGGAATAGTACATGCGAATTGCCATCACTGGAGCCGGAGGGTTCATCGGAGCCAACCTCGTGCGCCGTCTACTACACGACGGCCACGACATCCTGGCCATCCTGCGTCCAGGCGGCCGGCGCACCAATCTGTCCGGTCTGGAAATGCTCGCATTTGCCGAAGCCGACGCGTGCGACACGTCTGCTCTCGCCACTGCGTTCCAGGCGTACCGCCCCGACACGGTCTATCATCTGGCCTCCAGTACATGGAACGCAGCCACGCCTACCGCGGAACACGAACGCATGATCGTCACTGGCATGGAGAGCCTTTTGGCGGCCTGCGCACAATGGGCCCCGCGCCGGCTGATCGTCACAGGCTCCGCTGCCGAATATGGCGCGGGCGTGGAGTTCGACGAGGAAACCCCCTGCCGTCCCGATACGGCCCTTGGCAAGGCAAAAGCGTCGGCATGTTGGTTGGCGACCAAAACCGCCCCACGCCAGGGGATCGAGTGTGTCTGGCTTCGTTTGTTCACGCCGTTTGGGCCCTATGAAGCGCCGTCGCGGCTGGTCCCGGCAGCGATTCGCGCGGCCCTCGAACATCATTCACTCGTTCTTCGGGCCCCCCAGGAGGAGCGGGATTTTCTCGCCGTTTCTGACGCCGCCGACGCTCTAGCACGCGCTGCATGGGCGCCCTTGCCAAATCCGGCCATCCTCAACATCTGCTCGGGCGAACCCACGCGCGTCGACGACCTGGCCCGCCTCGTCTTTGCCTGCGCGGGCGCCGAACCGGACTGGCGGGCCTCCGACTCACCCGCAAAAGCCGAAACGCTCGCCCGCAGCTCAGGCGTCAATCGCCGCGCCGCCGAGTGGCTCGGCTGGAAACCGCGTCTCGGCCTCCAGGCGGGGATCGAGCAAACCATCGCCTGGTGGAAGGACCAATCTCAATGAGCACAGCACCCGGCCTCACGGCCACCCCACTCCCGCCGCTGCTTTCGAGTGGCACCTGTCTTCTCTGCGGAGCGACCGAACTGGAAATCGTTCTCGACCTAGGAGTGACAGGCCTAGCCAACAACCTACCCACTGCCGGCGAGCGCGAAGGCGAGCCGCTGTTCCCGCTCCGCCTCGCGCGTTGCCCGCGGTGCACGCATGTGCAACTGGCCGAACGCGTCGCCCCCGAGTTGCTCTACGGCCACTACCTCTATGTCAGTTCGGCCTCATCGACGCTGGAGCAGCATCTTGGCTCCCTCGCCGCCGCCATTGCCGCACGCGTCGCGCCCACTCCCGGCGCGGCGTCGCTCGATATCGGCTGTAACGACGGCACCCTCGCCGCACACATGAGCCGCCACGGTTTCCGCGCCCATGGCATCGATCCGGCGCAAAACCTCGCCCCGCTCTCGCGCGAGAAAGGCGTTGACGTCGAGGTCGCCTACTTCGGACGTGAATCCGCCAACCGGCTCTTCCAACGCCACGGTCCGATGCGCGTTTTGACCGCGACCAACTCCTTCCCACACATTCCGGACCTTGCCTCTTACCTCGAGGGTGCCGCCGCGTTGCTGGCTACCGATGGCGCCTTCGTCATCGAAGCGCACTATCTGCTCGATCTCGTCGAACAGTGCGCCTTCGACACCATTTACCACGAGCACTGCCACTTCTGGCGGCTGGAGCCGATGATGGAGCTGCTATCCCGCTATGGCCTGGAGGTGTTCGATTGCGAGCGCCTTCCCATCCATCACGGCCAGTTGCGCGTGTGGATTCAACATCGCGCCGCGCGTTCGGTGAGCCCGCGCGTGGCCGCGCAACTGGAGGCCGAACGCAAGGCTGGCTTAGGTGGCCGCGAGGTCTACGACGACCTGGCACGCCGCGGAGGCACGGTGCGAAACGATCTGCGAACGACGCTCGCCCGCCTGAAAGCCGAAGGCAAACGCGTTGCCGGTTACGGCGCTCCGGCCAAGGCCTCGACACTGGCCGCCTGGTGCGGCCTCGGCCCAGACGATTTGCTCTGGATTGCCGACCGAAACCCCCTCAAGCAGGGCCGCTTCACGCCAGGCACACACATTCCCATCGTTGATCCAGCCCGCATCGACACCGACCAGCCTGAAATATTGCTCTTGCTCGCCTGGAACTTTGCCGATGAGATTCAGATTCAATTGGCCACCTACCGCGCCCGTAGCGGCCAGTTCCTCATTCCCGTGCCCGAGGTACGGCTGGTATGAACGCTCCGCGCATTCCTAGAGGAGATCTCCCCCCCATGTATGACCGCACACTAACCACCGACGCACACACACGCATCACCGTCGAGACCGCCGGCTCCCGCCGCACCGTCGACCTCTATTCACCCGAAGGCCTGCGCACCGTCGCCAGCATGTGGGTAAAGCTCGGCGCCGAATTCCGTCTCATGTATGAGCCCACCTGGTTGGGAATACCGATCATCCAGTTCCCCTCCGACATTGTCCTCATGCAGGAGTTGCTCTGGCGCCTCAGGCCGGATTGGATCGTCGAATGCGGCGTGGCCCACGGCGGCTCGGCCGTGTTCTACGCCTCGCTGTGCGAACTGGCCGGCAAGGGGCGTGTTCTCGGCGTCGACGTCGAGATCCGCAAGCACAACCGGGCCGCCCTGGAAGCACATCCGCTGGCCCATCGCATCGAACTCATCGAGGGCAGCTCCACTTCGCAGGAGACTTTCGAACGGGTCCGCCGCCGCGTGGCGGGCTCCGGCTGCGTGGTGGTGATGCTCGACTCCAATCACACCACCGAACATGTTCTGGCCGAACTGCGTTTATACGAGCAACTCGTGACCCCCGGTAGCTATATGGTCGTCATGGATGGCGCGCAGGCGGACGTCTGGGACATTCCCCGCGGCCAGCGGGAGTGGCGGATCAGCCACCCACTCGAGGCCATTGAGCGCTTTCTCGCCGCCCATCCCGAATACGAAGACGACCCCCACTACACGCGGCTCCATGTCACCTGTTGCCCCCATGGGTTTCTCCGTAAAAAACGCCGCGACGAGTGGGGCGCGCCGCTGGTGGCCGAACACCAACCCTATCCCGAGGAGGTCGCCATTCGATGATTACCATTACCGGTTCGGAAAGCTTCATCGGCTCCCGTCTCGCCGCCGCGCTGGACTCGCGAGGCAAGCGATGGACGGGCATCGATACGATCACCCGCCACCCGCGCACGAGGCGCGCCGATATCCGCGACGCAGCGGTGGCCGACGGGATTGCGGAGGCTGGCACGCTCGTTCACCTGGCCGCGATCTCGCGCGACAGCGATTGCCGCCAGAATCCGCGCGAGGCCTTCGATGTCAATGTCGGCGGCACGTTGAACCTGATCGACGCCGCCCGCCGCCGCGCCGTACGGCACTTCGTGTTTGCGTCGAGCGAATGGGTCTACGGCGAGGTGGCAAACGACGAGGTACAGCGCGAAGACTCGCCTCTGGACGCCAGCCGGCTCGTCAGCGAGTACGCACTTACCAAGCTCGCCGGAGAACGGTTGCTTGCGGGCGCGGCGCGGCGCGGCGATTTCGCTTCGGTGACGATCCTGCGCTTCGGCATCGTCTATGGCCCCAGGCCGTCGAACTGGTCGGCCGTGGAAATGCTGCATGACGCCGTTTCCCACAAAGACATTGTGGAAGTAAAGGGCTCGCTCGCCACGGCCCGCCGCTTCATTCATGTCGAAGACATCTGCACGGGCATTCTGGCTTCGGTGGCGAACGCACCTGCCGGTTTCTCGGTCTTCAATCTTTCCGGCGATCGCCTCATCTCGTTGGGAGACGTCATCGAACAGTCGATGCGGCTCACGGGTCGGCGTCCGCGTGTCATGGAAGGAGCGCCGCAATCGGTCAGCATTCGCAACCCGGACAACACCAAGGCCCGCGCGGCTCTCGATTGGGCGCCCCAGCTCAATCTCGCGGCCGGTCTGGCCACACTGTCCCAGACGGTGGCCGCGTGAATCCCGAGGCCCGCTCTCCATGCCATTAACTTCCGCCGATCATCTGCAGGCCGGTCTTGCCGAACACCGGGCCGGGAACCTGAGCGCCGCCGCGCTGCACTACTGCAAGACGCTCGAACAGGCGCCTGGTGATGCCGATGCGCTCCACCTGCTCGGACTTCTGTTGAGCGAAAAGGGCGAGCATGGGCGGGCATTGACGCTGCTCAGCCGCGCCGTGGAGTTGCGTCCGAACGCCGTGTATCTGGCAAACCTCGGGCTTGCCTGCCGGAGAGCGGGCGATTTCGAAGCCGCCATTGCGGCCTATCACGAGGCGCTACGCCTGAACCCTCGGCATTCCCCCACGCTGGGGAAACTCGGCCGCGCGCTCATTGAGGCTGGCCGCCCCGCTGAAGCCGAACGCACACTCGAACAAGCGCTACTGGTGAACGGTTTCGATCCGGAACTACACAACGTGCTCGGCCATGCCCACGCCGCGCGGGAAGACTACGCCAACGCGCGCATCCGCTTTTCGAGAGCGCTGGCACTGGACCCTGCTTTCGCGGAAGCGCGCGATAATCTTGCCTCCGCGCTGCTTCGCCTCGGCCATATTGAGGCATGTAACGGCCAATGGGATTCCGCTGGCGCGCTCTATGCCGAAGCCCGTCAACTGGCGCCCGGCATGGCCAATGCCTGGTACCACTCCGGGCTCGCCGCCATGGCTCTCAACCGTCCCGAAGAGGCCGCCTCGCACTATCGCCAGGCGATCACCTTGGAACCGGCTTACGCTGAAGCACACAACAACCTAGGTCACGTGCAACAGGCTGCCGGAGACACCGCCGCTGCCCTACAATCTTACGAACGTGCCCTTCTCATTCGGCCCGGCTATCTGGACGCACGATACAACCTGGCGCTCACGTTGCAAAATTCAGGCCGTATTTCACAGGCGGAAACGCACTACGGTCTGCTTCTTGAGCAGGACCCGTCTCACGCCGACACGCTCAACAACATGGGCGGCATTCGGTTGGGCCAGAACCGCCTCGACGATGCCAAGCGGTATTTGGAGCGCGCCCTTACGGACAAACCCACGCACGTCGACGCCCGCTGGAATCTGGCGCTGGCCCATCTCACCTTGGGCGATTTCGCGCTGGGGTGGCCCCTTTATGAAGCCCGCCTCGAGCAACCATCCTTCCCTCAGCGCCAATTCGAGTGTCCCCGCTGGCGTGGCGAATCACTCACTGGCAAGCGCATCTTCGTGTGGGCCGAACAAGGTTTGGGCGACACGATTCAGTTCATGCGCTATCTGCCACTGCTCACGGCCTCCGGCGCGCAGGTCGTTTTCGAGGTGCAGGAGCGGCTCCAACCATTCCTCGCGCCACTCCTCTCCGCGCATCCCGGGATTGAAGTACGTGCGCGAGGCGGCGCTCCCGAGACTACGGGCTGGCACATCCCGTTATTGAGCCTGCCGGGAACTCACGGCGGCATTCCTCCCGTCTGGCAACCCGGCATAGTATCCCCCGCGCCGCTCTCTCATTTGCCCGGCCGCAAAATCGGCCTCTGCTGGGCCGGACATCCTCATCACGTCAAAGGCAAGCACCGCTCCATCCCCTTGGCCCAACTTGCGCCGTTGGGCGATCTGGACGGCATCACCCTCCTCTCGCTCCAGCGTGGCCCGCAACAGGCCGAAGTAAACGAACTGCCTGGATCCTGGCGACCGGTGCGGGCCGAAGCGGAAGACGGGGGCATCGCCGAGCTGGCTTCGATCATCGCCGGCCTGGATTTGGTGATCACCGTTGACACGATGGTGGCTCATCTCGCGGGAACGCTCGGCAAACCGGTCTGGACGTTGCTTCCCTTCGCAGCCGATTGGCGCTGGATGCTTGACCGCAACGACTCCCCTTGGTACCCCGGCATGCGTCTGTATCGCCAGCCCGCGGCCGGAGATTGGGTCTCGGTGGTCAGCCGGCTCTCGCGCGAGCTACGCCCAGCCGCCTAGTGCCGCAAGCCGGCATGTAGCGGCCCATGGGCCGCCGCGCGCAGAAGATCCGCTACCTCGGCCATCGCGCTGTCATCGGCCAGTAGCACGCGATGCGGCAGCCAGAAGGCGTCATGAATGCACGCCTCCGCCACTGGACAAGGCTCCACCCGGCAGCCGCCATTCAGATACAACGGGTTCCCATAGAGCGGATGAGGGTAGAACGGCGTGCAAGGTACTCCCGCCGCCGTCAGCCGCTGATGGAACTCATCACGCGTACAACCGAACTCGGCCGCATCGATCCGTCCCAGGAACAGATACCACGAGTTCCGCGTCAACTCGCGCGGCATGCTTTGCAGGCGCATTCCCGCGGTACGCTCCAGCGCTTCGCACAGCAGTTGAGCATTGCGCGCGCGGCGAGCGGTCTGATCGTCCAGCCGCTCGAGTTGGGCCACCAGGACAGCCGCCTGCAACCCCGTCATGCGCAGATTGCTCGCCAGGTCGAAGTGGTGAAAGAAACTGTGCCCCTTCCGCCGGCCTTGATTGACTAAAGAACGCAGGCGTTCGGCCAACGCGTCGTCGTTGGTGGTGATGATGCCGCCTTCACCCGCCGTCATCACCTTGCCGTTCTGAAAACTGAAGCTGGCGCACAGGCCGAAGCTTCCGGCACGGCGCCCCCGCCACTCCGAGCCGTGCGCGTGCGCGGCGTCTTCAAGCAGCAGCACTCCCCGCTCACGCGTCCATTCCAGCAGCCGGTCCATGTCCGCAAGGGGTCCGCCGAAATGAGTCACCAATAAGGCCTTGGTTCTCGGCCCCACGGCCGCGCGGGCCCGTTCGGGGTCGAGATTGAAACTCAACTCTTCGATGTCCACGAAGACAGGCGTCGCACCCACCCGCGACACCGCCGTGGCGGTGGATACAAACGAGATGGCGGGAACTATCACTTCGTCGCCGGGGCCGATGCCCACGGCCGCCAGCATGGCCTCCAGCGTCAGTGTTCCGTTGGCCACCGCGATCCCATGCCGGCAGTCCTGGTAGGCGGCGAAACTAGTCTCGAAACGCTCGACAATCGGATGGAATCCGCCCCATTGCGGGCTGTCGAGCACCTCTTCCAACAGTTCACGCTCTCGCGGACCGGCCTCCGGCCAGGACGGCAACTTCATCATTCCGATCCTACTATCCCACCGCTCGCGCCTCTCCGCCAACCTGTTTGCCGCCTCAAAGCGTACGGGTTACAATTCAGAAGGTCCGGTCGTCTGACCGCCACCGGAACGGAATTTGCCCAATTCGGTGTCTGTGCTCACTCGTGGCCGCCTGTTGATATTCTTTCGCAACTTTCTTGCCGGAATCGGCCTGTTCTTTCTTGTACTGACGTTCACCCCCATCGTCTCCTGGTGCGGTTCCTGGCTCGGCGCCCCCTGGCAGGAACCTCGCGGACATACCCTGATCCTCCTCGGCGGCGGCCTCCTCCACGACGGGCGCCTCGGTTTGGATTCCTACTGGCGAACCACATTTGCCGCCCGCGCCTATCGCGAGGGACATTGCCGCGAAATCCTCGTAACCGGTGGAGGATCGCCGCCGGTGGCCGAAGAGATGGGCCGTATGTTGATGGGGTATGGCGTGCCTCGTGAGGCCATCCGTCTGGAAACGCGCGCCATCAGCACGCGCGAGAATGCCCTTTTCACTGCGCCCATGCTCGCCGGAACACCGGGCCCGGTGCTGCTGATGACCAGTGATTTCCACATGTTCCGCGCGCGTCGCGTCTTTGCCAAGGCCGGATTGCGTGTACTGCCTTACTCCGTGGCACACTTCCGCCGCGAGAGCCACCGCGGCTGGGAACGCAATGCCTCCGATTTTCTGATTTTGCTGCAGGAGAGCGCTAAGATCGTCTACTACCAGGCCCAAGGCTGGATATAAGGGCACCAAAACTACTCATGTTCAACAACTTCCGGATCGACCTGGAACAGTATTTTGAGGGTGACCATTCACCCCGGCGTATCTTCTACGCCTTCTTTGAAATGTCCCTCTGGGCAATCGCCATTTTTCGTTTTGCGAAGTGGGCGCAGCGGATTCCCATATTCCCCATTCGGTTTCTGTTCTTGTTCGTTTACTTCTTCCTGTACAAGTTCAGTGAAGCCTTCACTGGCATCCGCATCTCGGCCGAGTCGGAGATCGGCCCTGGCCTGGTGATCCATAATTTCGGCGGCGTTCTGATTAAGGGCAACATCGGCCGTAACTGCGTCGTCGTCCAGGGCGCCCAGATCGTCTCCCGCGCCGATGGACGCGGCCGTGGCTGGCCCACACTGGGTGACAATGTGTATGTTGGATCAGGAGCCAAAATCCTGGGCGGGGTCACCATTGGCAATCGCGTCCGGATCGGGGCCAATGCGGTCGTGATGAAGGATGTTCCCGACGACTCCGTGGTGATGCCGCCGGAGCCGCGCATCATCAAAGGGTTCTACCGCAAGCGCCCGGATCCGAGTGCCGCCCCCCGGAATCCCAAGGAAAGCTCCTAAACGAACGGCACGGCCGCATCGGGGAAAGGATAATTCATGAGCTTGCGTGATCGCGTGGTGGTGGCACTTCAGGAAACCGTACTGAGCGGAAAGACCCTCAACGTCGGCGACGACGACTCGCTGCTGGAATCCGGTCTGCTGGATTCACTCGGCATGATGGAACTGGTCGAAGTACTCGGGCGGCGCTTCTCGGTCACTGTCAGTGATGATGAACTTATGCCGGAGAACCTCGATTCCATATCTGCGATTACTGGCTTTCTCGAACGCAAGGGCGTAGCGGCGTGAACCCAACCCCGCTGGCCTCTGTGCCAGGCCTCTATGGCTTGTGCCAGCGTTCGGCCGGGCAATGGCCTGAGGCCGAAGCGCTGCGGCACGGGACATCGGGTTTGAGCTTTGCGCAGTGGGATGCCTGCGCACGCTCTTTCGCCAGAGTGTTGGCCGGGGAAGGTATTCAACCCGGCGATCCAGTCGCCATATGGCTGGAGAATTCGCTCGACTACGCCGTCGCATTATTTGGAATCTTTGCCGCCGGCGCCGTGGCCGTGCCGCTCAATACGGATACGACGGCCGATGCCGCCGCGAAAATCGTCCGCCATGCTCAGCCCCGGCTTTTGCTGGCGCGCGCCCGAACGGTCGAGCGGCTGCGCCTGGAGCAAACTGGAATCCGCATCCTTTCTATGGCCACCGGGTTTGAAGAAAATCGGGCGCGCCTGTTCAAAGCCCCCCCTGCTGAGCCCGTTTCGCGGCCGCGTGACTCGCTCGCGATGGTGCTCTATACCTCGGGCACCACGGGTGCCCCTAAGGGTGTGATGCTCAGCCACGCCAATCTGCTGGCCAACACCGATTCGATTGTTCAATACTTGCGGCTCAGCTCCGCTGACAGCGTCGTGCAGGTGCTGCCGTTCTTCCACTCTTTCGGCAATTCAGTCTTGCTGACGCACCTCGCCGCCGGTGCGAAACTGATCATCGA
Organism: uncultured Solibacteraceae bacterium; assembly: GCA_964449665.1. Taxonomy (GTDB): domain Bacteria; phylum Acidobacteriota; class Terriglobia; order Bryobacterales; family Bryobacteraceae; genus JAFLBB01. The sequence continues at coordinate 9,129 of CAYUZM010000004.1, read as the reverse complement.
GAACCGCTTCGCCTTCCCGAATCAGGTCGTCGATACCCTCACCAAGGAGCGGCCCACGGGCTTTGCGGGTGTGCCCGCCACGTTCTACATCCTTCTGCATCGCAGCACTTTCGCCCAGCACGACTGGAGTTCCTTCCGGTACATCTGCCAGGCTGGCGGCGGCATGCGTGTGGAAACCATCCGGACGCTGCGCGGCATCATGCCGGCGACGCAAATCTTCATCATGTACGGCCAGACCGAAGCCTCGGCACGCTTGACCTATCTGCCGCCCGGAGACGTGGAGCGCAAAGCCGGCTCTATCGGCATCCCGATTCCAGGCGTCGAAATCCGCATTGTTGGTTCCGGCGGGGAGGTACTTGCCCCGGGCGTCACCGGTGAGCTCTGCGCGCGCGGCCCGAATATCATGATGAGCTACCTTCATGATGAAGCGGGCACGGCCCAGGTGCTGCGCGGCGGCTGGTTGCACACGGGCGATATGGGCTATTCCGACGACGATGGCTTTCTTTTCCTCGTCGCGCGCAAGAGCGACTTCATCAAATCCGCGTCCTACCGCGTCGGACCCGCGGAGATTGAAGAGGTCATCGCCGCCACCGGTAATATTGAAGACGTCGCCGTGATTGGAGTCGACGATGAGCTGCTCGGTGAGGCGATTGCCGCCTGCATCGTGTGCCGGCCGGAGGTCTTCGACGCCGAACGTATCCGGGGCCACTGCCTGAAACACCTCCCGCTCTACAAGGTCCCCAAATACATCATTCATGAAACGGAAATTCCTCGTACGCCTTCAGGCAAGAAGCAGTACTTTCTACTCCGCGAAAAATACCGCTCCATCTCCGGGACGGTAAATCGATGACGCAAACAGTCCCCACCGTCTGGAACGCATGGGAAGAGCAAACCCAGGCGTTCGAATTTCCCGCGGCCTGGAACATTCACCAGCACCAGCTTCCCCTCACGGGAGCCTTGACCATACCGGAGATCCGCGCGACCCTGGAGACCGCGTTACAAGCCCCCGAATGGCTCTCGGTGATCGGTCCGGCGCGCTCGATCTGCATCCTGGTCGACGATCTGACCCGTCCGGTTCAGTGGGAACCGGTCCTGCGTATTTTGCTGGACCTGCTGGCAACCGCAGGTAAGCCCGCATCATCCATTCGCCTGCTGGTATCGCTTGCCGGGCACGCGCCCATGAACCAAACCGAATTGGAGTGGAAGCTGGGCGCGGCCATCGTTCAGAACTATCCCATCGCTCAACACAGCCTTGAGGGACCGTTCGAGTGGATCGAGGTGAATGGGCAGCGCGTCGGCCTGCATCGGGAATACGTCACCGCCGATTGCCGCATCGCTCTCGGATCCCTCATTCCGCACCCGTTTGCCGGCTTCAGCGGCGGAGGCAAGGCGGTGATGCCGGGCATCGCCGATCACGACACCATCCGGCGCAATCACGCCCTGGTCGCCTTCGGCCGTGGCAAGGTGGCCGACCCCAAGAACGGAATACGCGAGCAGATGGAATCCATAGCCGCCGCCAGCGGCCAGCCCCCTGCGGCCAAGGCGGTGGTCAATGGCCGCCGCGAGATCGCGGCCCTTTTTGCCGGCCGGCCGGCGGAGACCTACCGCGAAGGAGCCGCCACGGCCCGGCGGTATTGCGCCTCGCCTCCCGTCAACGATCCGAACATCATCGTTTTGAACGCCTATCCAAAAGATCGCGAAATGCTCCAGGTGAGTAACGCTTTCAACGTCTTGCGTACCCTGCCGGCGGCTTCTACCGCCCGTGTCGCCGCTACCGTTCTCATTGCCCGCGCCACCTCGGGCCTGGGCGTTCACGCGCTATTTGGACCGGGCGGCGCTCTGTGGCGTAAGCCCATGCCGGTGTCTTCGCTTAAACACGCACCAATGCTTGTCTACGCCCCTGGACTCGATCCGGCCGCCTTCGACGCCACATTGCACGGTACGCTTTTCACCAGCTGGAATGAGATGCTGTGGCACCTGGAGTCGCTGCAACTGCCGCGATACGACGTGGCCTTCTACCACCAGGCCTCGCTGCAAACAGCCGAAAGAGCGGAAGGAAGTGAAGCGTGACGCCACCTGCCACTACTGCTTCCGGCACCCATCCAGGGCATGGAGCGCTTCCCGAACGCCTATCCACGGCGCTTGCCCGGCCCGTGTTGCCCGCGCTGGATGCCATTCGCTCTTTTGCCGCCAACGCCGTCATCGTCTTCCACTTCGGCGTGGCTTTCGTTCCGGGAACGCTCACTGTACTCATGTTGTACGTGTTGAGTGGGTTCCTCATCACTTGGCTGTTGTTGAAGGAATTCGAATCACGCAGCACCGCCTGGCCCAACACTCGTTGGCTCTACTATCTCGGACGCATCCCTTATTCCACCTACCTGTAGCAGAAGATCATGCTCGAACCTATGCGCTCCAAGCTTGGTTCGTTGCCACTCCTTGTGCAACTCCCGATCGTGATGGCCTCGGTCGCGGCCGTCGCAAGCCTCTCCTATTCCTGAGTCGAGTTGCCGTTTCTCAAGCTGAGAGAGCGCTTATCGAGGAGTTCAGTATCGGGGCCGGCGCGGAAAGCAACTCTGCATTTCAGTGGCGGGCGCGATCATTTTGAGAGAACCGGCCTGTGTTCCATTACCCGGTCACGGATCCACTTGGCCAGACTCCGGAACTCCTTCTCGATTCCGAGCAAAATGCCGCCAAACACGACGACACACACCAGACTGCGCACAGTGATTGTGAGCAGCCGCGGGCCGACTTCCGGCACGAACCAGCCCGCCGCCATCGCCACCGCTCCGCCCACGATCAATTTCACCGCCACGAGTGGCGGAAATCGATATTCCAGGCATTGCCGTCCGGACTTCCACATCCAGATCAGCAGCACCAGGTAGCCCACAAAAGTCGCCACGACCGCCCCCCGCAATCCCAACCAGGGAAGTAGAGGCAAACTCAGGGCTAGCTTGCACAGGAAACTAAAAAACACCACTCTCGCCATCACCACCGGTTTCTTTCGCAGCAGTAATCCGATCGAGAACAACGTATGAGCCAGGTAGATCATCGTGCCCGCTACTAGCGGCGCCAGCAGTGGCGCCGCGGGCAGGTATTTCTCGCCACTTAGGAATACCAGAATGTCCCGTGCACTTGCCGAAGTGGCTGCGACCAGCGCCACCGATCCAGCTGCATAGTAGACGACAATGCGGTTTAGGAACTGTGCCGTCGCCTGTTCGCCTTGCTCATTGAATATACGAACGCAAATGGGAAACAGCGCCAGGTTCAACGGTGATTGCAGTGCATCTCCGATGTAGGTGGCCAGTGAGATCGCGGCGGCATAATAGCCAAGGTCCTGGGACCCGAGAAAATATTGAATCAGCGGCCGGTCGCTCGATCCCAATAACACCATCGATAGCTCATAGCCGAGCATTGGCACGCTGTAGACCATGCTTTCCCGCAAGAGAGGACTCTTGAAGTATCGCCAACCTACCAGGTCGCGGCGCATCAGGAAGAACCAGGTACCCGCCAGCAGCAACCCCTCCGCCGCCGCTGCTCCGATCAAGAACACCGTCGGTGTCTTCGTCCACAACAGGAACAGCGCCACGACCGCTACAAGCGTAAGGATGCGATTCCCCACGTCCAGCATGTTGAACAGCTTGGTCCGTTCCTCCATACGGAGGAGCGCGAAGACCATCGATTGCACCACTCGTACCGAACCGAGCAGCGCCACGGCGAGTAGCGGGTGCGTCAGCTCGCTCGATAGACTCCGTCCCTGCAGCACCAACACCACGGCGCAGTACACGGCCAGTACAGGCAGTAAAAGCAGAAGATTCCCCAACATCAACGTGGAAACCAGCGCTCGCAAGCCTTCAGGCTCCTTCGAGCGCTCCTCGTACTGCCGCATGAGGGTGTGCTGCAAGCCCAGCTTGCCCACGCCGGTGAGGAATACACCTACCCGCTGTGCCAAATTCAGAATGCCGTAGTCGGCAACCGACATCATTTGCGTGAACAGCGGGAACGAAACGAACCCAACCGCGATCGCCGCGACGCGCCCGGTGAGATAGTGCGAGGAATGCTGGAGGAGTTTACGAAATTCGCTCACCGGTTGGCTCCGGCGGCCGTATTGCGGTTCCACAACGCACGAACGAGAGAGCGGTAGGCGACGCTATCCCAGGGCCAATGTTGAATGGCGCGCGCAAAGTACCGCGCCGCCGTGCTCCAGTTGCCATTAAGCTCATGCACATCACCTTGGTCGCGATAGGTTGCGCTGAGCGCCTGCCGCACCACGGATGGGCCAATGCCGCGGTCACTGGCGTGCTTTTCGATGAAACGCAACTGGTTGCGCAGCATCCGGTCTGTGTTCTTGGTAATCGAGCCTGGCGCGATTCGATACTGGGCAATGATCTCGGGGACGTACACGACTTTATATTCCGTGGCAATCCGCATCCACAGATCGCGGTCCTCGGTGGTCACCAGGGTTTCGTCGAACAAACCTACCCGGTCAAGACAACTGCGCCGGATCGTCACTGTCGGAGAAGGGATGTGGACGCGGCGCAGGTAAATATCGACCATCGCCGCGGCAGCCGCCCCCGGCGGTTGTGGATTTTGCGGCGGACCCAGCACTTCACCTTCCGGGTCAATCCGCACGATCCGGCCATACACTAATCCCACCTCCGAATCGGACTCAAACGGCTTCACGGTTTCGCTCAACCGGTTCGGCAACCAAATATCATCGGCATCCAGCAAAGCCAGCAGGTCGCCCTGGCTCTCGCGAATTCCCAGGTTGCGCGCTGAGGATACGCCGCCGTTGGGCTTGCGCAGCACCGTCATGCGTCCCGGTATCCGTGCCGCGAAGTCCTCGGCTAAACTGGCCGTGCCGTCTGAACTGCCGTCGTCCACAACGACAATATGCCAGTGCGGATAACTCTGCCCTACTACGCTTTCCAGAGTTCGGGCGAGGTAGCGCGTAGCATTGTAGGCCGGAATCAGGACGGTGGCTTCCAACATCGTTCAGTGGTCCCGCGCAACCGCCGCAAACTACAATTGTCCGCCCGTTAATGCGAGCTTCTGGCCGGAAATGAAACTGGCTTGCGGGGACAGCAAATATTCAATCGCTCCTAAGATGTCCTCCGGCGTACACAGGCGTCCTAGCGGTACTTTGGCCGTCTCCTTCAGCAGCACTCGCTCGGTCTTGGCTTTGTTGATCCCCACTGGCACGAATGGCGGCAATACCGCATTAACGGTAATCTGCTTGCGAGCCAACTCCGGTGCCAGCAGCCTCACGGCATGTTCCGCGGCTGCTTTGCCCAATGAATAACCGGCAAGACTGAGCAACGGGCTCAGCGTTCCGCTCGTGGTACCGATGACGATCAAACGGCCCGGCCCTGGGCAATTCCGGTAGAGATACTTCGCAAGACGCACCGTCTGCAACGCGCCAAACTGCACCTGCTGCTCGAGAACACCCTCTTCCAACTCGAGCAGGCCGCCCGTGGGCGCACTCGGCCATGCCGCATGCACCATTCCATAGAGAGGCCGGCCGCCGGCCGCCACGTCGAGGTCCATTTCCCATCCGGGTTGATCGAAATCCACCCGCACCGTCTCCACGCCGCCGGCCTGCAGCAGCGCATCCGGCAGGCTGTGCGATCTGGTGAGCGCGAGCAAATCGTAGCGCTGCCGCAATCCGGCAGCCAGGTGTTCGCCAATCCCGCCCGATGCACCGGTGATGGCGACCAATGGCCTCTCTTCGCCAGCCGCTCTCGAGCCGGCCGTTTGTGAGGTTCGATCCGCGCCGCTCCGATTCCGCTCATGCAGCGTGAAGCCCATGTAGATGGATGCCGTCTCGATACCGCTGGAGGCTTCCACCACCCGCACGCGAACAGTTCCGCCCGAGTTTGCCACGTTCCACGAAGAGATTTCGCCCATCACCCGCACGCGGGAGGGATAGTAAAGAGGAGCCGCAAACCTGCTCGTGACCGAACCAAGCAGCACATCGCGGCCAGGCAGATACATGCCCACCATGGCGGACGCCAAGCCTACCTGAAAAGCGCCGTGAACAATGCGTCCTTGGTAATTGGTCTGCCGCGCATAAACGGCGTCGATGTGGAGCGGGTTTTCGTCGCCGCTCAGACGCGCGAAGGCTGTAATATCGGCTTCGGAAATCTCGCGCTCAAACTCCGCCTTTAACCCAACCCTGAGTTCTTCTCCGCGAAGATGCCGCGCCTCCATTACTCTCCTAGCCGTTCGGCCAAATAACTCCGCACGAGCGCGTAAGAGCCGAGCTCCTCGTAGTCGTCCAGAGACACCTCGAGATTGAACTCCTCCTGAATCACGCTGAGCAAAGTGATGGTGGCCACCGAATCCCATTGCCCCACCGTACTCGTGCTCGCAGCGGGCGTCTCGGCCTCGCTGAGATCAGGAAATACCGTTTGAAAGCAACGGCTCAGACGTTGATCCAGGTCGGTTGTCGCCATGTTTTTCGGGGTAGTCCTCCGCAGGATAGCATAGGGTCACAGCAGTGCCAGTTCGGAATAGAGGTTATCCACGGCGCTCGCCGGAACGCGCGCGGAACGGTACATTGTGACCCGTTCGAAGGAGTAGGAAAATGGCGGCCGGCAGCCCAATAGGCGTTCGTCCACGGCCAGCGCGGGCGTTCGTTCGCGCAGCAAAATCCGCAGTTTGATCCGCTCCAGATGGCGTAGAAACCGGTCCGCGGCCGACACATACAGCACTTCGGAAAACGGCACACCCTTTTTCACGCGGCGGTTGCTGATGACATAACAATAACCGGATGCGTCTTCGGCGAGCAGGTGGCTGCACTGCGTAGCCGCGTGATCTTCCAGCAATCGGGCGTGCTCCGGATTGAGCCGGGGCGCAATGGCGTCCACGCCGGTGACAATACGGGGCGCCGAGACGCCGAGCGTCGTCAGCGCCGCCAGCGGTGGAAGGAACAGTTTCCAGCGGCCGAGCATCTGGTATTTCAGTGCCTCGTTGATCTTCTGCACCACCGGGCGCGCCGAAAAGTTCGTGTAGGTTTGCTCACGGTCTCTGTGACAGGCCGCGATCAGCTTCATGCTGTGGTTGCGGTGTGATTCCAGCACACACCAACTCGTTAGGTTGCAGAACCGCTCCAGCCGGCCCTCCACCTGCCGGTTGGAGTAGATGGCGCCTACAAAGCCGGCAATCTCACCGCTTTCCTCGAGCACATAACCGCAATTCGGCTTGTCGGCCATCCATGGGTACCGGAAGAGACGGGCGAAGCGTTCGGGGGATACATGAGTGTCCAGATTCCGGTGAAGAAATGCCGCGACCTTTTCCTGGTCGGCGGCCACGGCCGGACGAGCTTCCACCATCACGCTATCGCGCGGGCTGAGGCATCGGAGATGCCATCCGCTGGGGCCGGGGTACGATTACCTTGGCCGCTTGCTCCGGCTGCCGGATGAGTGCGTGGGCTCGCATCACCATACCCATAAGCAAGACCGAAGGTCCGCACAGCTCAATATAAGTCCATCGGTCGCCGAACATATTGGCGGCCATCAACCCGATCATGTGCCCCGCGAACCCGAATCCAATACCTTTGAACAGCGGATCGTCGGCTATCCGGAACAACTCATGGCCTGCCTTCAGGCCTGTCAACCAAAACATCACCAACAACCCCAGTCCGACAACCCCGGTATCCACCAACGCCCTCAGGTACATATTGTGGGCATCGCGCAGCGCCTCGTCTTGCCGGTAATAGCGGTATGTATCGAATCCTACACCTAAGAGCGGATCGCGCATTGTTGTTTGCAGTGCGTGCATCCAGATTTCCAGCCGGTCCCCAGCCGACGATTCCAATTCTTCCTCACCCTCGCCCTCCTTATAGGTCATGCTGATGCGGTCCTTCACCGACTGCGGCAGAACCCACTGCGCGTTCAGTCCGATGATCAGCAATACGGGAACCAGCCATCGCATTTTGAAAAAGGAGACATAGCACAGCACAAGCGCAAACCCGACATACGCGCCGCGCGAATAGGAGAACAGAATCCCGTACACACCCATCGCAATGGCGGCAACGATGGGGATGCGGATGCGCCATCGCTTGTCCGCTCCGAAAATCCCAATCAAAAAGGCCGCCGATCCCAACTGAAACGCCGCCATCCCATTGGAGCCGCCAAAGCCGAGTCCCGCCCCCGAACGTAAATTGTTCGAGAAGGATTGCGACACGTCGCGTGCGCCCATCGTGGTCCGGAACCCCTTGCCCACCCAGAGGAACGAGACCAGCATGCACAACAGCAGGATCTCCATTTTGCGCTTTGTGTTAATGGCAAGGTAGGTCAACACGAAGATAGCGGGCATCCGCATGTAGAGGATCCAACGGGCAAATGGAGATTCGCCCATTGTGATCGGCCACGGCACCGCGGAATTCAGGACGGGGCCGATCCACAGCGAAATGTAGCTGGTAATGGCCATTACCAGCAATATGTTGCGGCCACGTACCTGCGGCAATGGATTCTCTCCGCGGGCGATGACTCCGATAAGAACTCCCAGGAGCAGGATTTCTATCGCGTGCGAGCCGAAAGGATACTCAAAAAGCCGGCCTCGCGCATGCGAGAGCGGGAGGATCAACGCCAGTAGGTAAATGCCCACCTGAGGACGCGCGGCGGAGATGACGGTGCCGAAAATGCACGCCAAATAGACAACGATCGGAAGGTAAACGCCCAGTCCCGACCCTAGTCCCATTTAGCAGTAACCTCCTCTGACCGCAATCGACGTTTTTAGCCTAGCATAGGGGTCCGGCGCCCCTCCCCGTTCCTATCGGCGGTTTCCCGGCCGTCTCTGTAGTCGAGAGTGCGCCGATCCACAATCTTCGCCTCTCGCGTTTTGCCGGAAGCCCTTTTTCTTCAATCTCATCGACGGGATCGAGCGAAGCCCCATGCTAGATTGGGAAAGTACCTCCCATGAAGTTGGCCGAAGCCCTCCTGATCGCCCGTAAGCCCCCCTCGCAACCTGGTCAGCCCTGGCGTGTTTTGCTCGCCTGCGGGTTCACCCCGCTCCATCTGGGAACCTTTCTGCATGCCCACTTGAAGCTCGCCCTGCCCGCCCGCGACGTGAGTATTTTCAACGGTTTATTCGGAGATCTGGCGGGAACCGTCGAAGCCGCCCTCAGCC
>CAYUZM010000003.1:24264-25403 GCA_964449665.1 uncultured Solibacteraceae bacterium | reverse complement strand
CCGTCAACTGCCCCTGCTGCTTACCGTCGATCCCATACACATACAAGTGCCGGAAGCCGCTCCGTTCGCTCGGCCACAGCAACCGCTTCCCGCCGTCAATCACTCGCATGTCATCGGTCAGATTGATCCACGCCTCGTCGCTCCCTTCGATCACCACCCGAGGCCCGCCCCCGCCCGCTTCCACGGCCCTCACCCACAACTTTTTCTGCGTCCGCGCGAGCCGGTGCGCCAGCAGCGTCGCGCTGTCCGGCATCCACTCCACCCGTGCCAGCAGATCCTCCTTCGCCGCCCCCGTATTCAGCCACTTCGTCTTCCCTCCGCCCGCCGCCACCACGCCCAACCGCACCACCGAATTCGGAGTCCCCGCCTGCGGATACCGCTCCGGCTCATATTGCGGCTTCAGCTTCAACAAATCCGCATGAGGATACAACTGCACCTGGCTCACATCGAACTGCAAATAAGCAATCCGCCTCGAATCGGGCGACCACCAGAACGCCGTCCCCAAATCCAACTCCTCCGGATACACCCAATCCAATTCGCCATTCAAGCGCGTGTTCGACCCATCCGTCGTCACCCGCTTCACCTTCCCCGAAACCACATCCTGTACAAACAAATTCCGAGCCAACCTATACGCGACACTCTTCCCATCCGGCGACAACTTCGGGTCCATCTCTTCTTCGCGCGTCTTGGTCAACTGCCGCCACTGCCCCGTCGCCACGTCCACCAAAAACAGATCGCCCTTCAACTTCAGTAATAACTGCGCCCCATCCCCAGACCATTGCAAAGCTCTCTCCTTCACCCTCCGATTCCGCCAATGAAACGCATCCTCGGCCATCATGGCCGCAGCCCCGCCCTCCAACGCCCCCAACTCCACAACTACCTTTTCCGCCCGCGCCCCCAAGTCATACAGCCTTACCCGTGCTCCATCGTTCCAAGCAAACTTCCCCCCGTCCGGCGCCCACTCCATACCCGCCAATTCCGTAAACGCCTTCTGGGCAAGCGACACCTCCAGCGTCACCGGCTTCTTCTGCGCCAAAACCAACACCCCGCACAGCAACAGGGAAGAAAGCACTCTAGCGATCATGAAAATTAGTGTAGCGTTCGCCCTGCAATCGAGCGTGTGCTTCGTCCGCGAGTGT
>CAYUZM010000003.1:0-24254 GCA_964449665.1 uncultured Solibacteraceae bacterium | reverse complement strand
CGGGTCCTAAAAGGGCCTGCAGGAACAGGCTCGTGCCCCGGCAGGTAGTGAAAGACGCGCCGCCGCAGTTCCCCAGTCTCGTCAGCCGCTCAGCGAAGAAATCCGGGGTGACCGTCGCCGCGTGAACCGAACGGCCCGACGCCCTTCGACCCACGGTGTTGGGGGAGTGGACGGCTTGCCACCTAAATCACATCCCGGTATTGCTCGAGCGCAATCCGCACCAACTGCGCCCGAGTCCTTACCCCTGTCTTCGCGAACAACGTCTGCAGTGACGCCTTCACCGCGCTCTCGGAAATCTCCAGTTGCGCCGCAATCTCCTTGTTCGAGAGCCCCTCCACCAAACTTCTCAAAATCGCCAGATCCCGCTCCGTCAGCCGCTGCCCCGTCCCGCTCCCCATCGTTGCCGCCGTCGAAACCAGGTTCTTCAAGTACCCCTGTTCAATCAACACACGCCCCTGCGCCACCTCCACGATCGCCCGCTGCAGATCCTCAGGTGAATGTTGCTTGTGGAAAATTCCCGCCACGCCCAGTTGAATCAACTCCAGCGCCATCCGGTCTGGAATCCCCGCGGTCACCATCATGATTTTCCCCGCGAAACCATCGCCCGCCAGCGTCCGTACCAGATCGAGTGACGACTCCGGCCCCAAATCGTAGTCCAGAATCAGAACATCCGCCGCCGTGCGCCGCAACTCCGTTAACGCTTCCGCCGCCGTGCCGCATGCACCTGACACTTCAAACCGCGTATCGCTTCGCAAAAGCCGCAGCAACCCCTCACGGAACAGCGCGTGATCGTCAAGCAGGAATAATCGGATGGGTGTGCTCGGGCTTGTCTGCATGGGTTGATTCCAAGGATGACGAACCTTCACTGGCGGTCGCAAGTATCACGTCGAACTGGCACCCCTCGGCCACTGGAACGTACACCAGATCCCCTTGAAAGCTCCTGACCAATTCGCGCGAAATATATAGCCCCAATCCCGACCCGTCCGATCCTGGACGGAACGGGTGAAATAAGTTCTCCATCGCCGCCACACCCGGACCCGAATCAATAAAGCTAATGGTCGCCTGCCCCACTCCATTCCGCAGCCGGATCTGTAACAACCGCTTCTCGGCACCAGAAACCGCCCGCAGTGAATTCTGAGCCAGGTTCAAGAAGACCTGCAAAAGCCCATGTTCGTCGGCCTGCACGCGCGGAAACCGTTCCGGCTCGTCGATGTTTACGCTTCCGTCCAGGTCCGCCCAATCCGGCTCAATCACCACCCGCAGTTGATCCAAGACCAGCGCCACGTCCACTGCTTGTGCCGTCTCCTCGGCGCCTTTCCGCAACTCAAATGAGGCCAATTTCGCCAGCCCGTCCACGAGTGTCGTCAGCGCCTGAAAATCGGCATCACCCTTGATCTCAGGGTTGCGCGCGAGGTTGGAGCTTACCACGGAGATCGCCGAACATAGGTTTCGGATCTCGTGCGATACCGCGCCCGCCAGCAGGCGGTTGTAATCGAGCAAATGCCGCAGATTCTCCCGTTCCCGCTCGCGAACCTCCTCCGAGGTGTCCACGAGAATCGCCGCCAGGCATCGGTCAGGCCCCTCGCCGTATGTGGAAAACCACGTTGTAATCGGAAAGTGTTGTCCATCTCGCCGCCGCGCCCAGGTCGAAGCTGACGTCCGCAGATGCCGTGCTCCTGGACTCACTGCCAGCGCATTCGAAAACAGTGGAGCCATGTGCTCGAGGCTCGCCCCCTCCATGCTTTGGGAATGGTCGAAGCCGAACATCTCCGCCGCCGCCCGGTTCGCCGCCAGTACCCTCGACTCCCCGTTCAGCGTCACAATTGCGGCGGGGCTGCTATCGGCCAGCATCTCCAACCGCATCTCCGCCCGCCGCCGCAGTTCCTTCTCCAGCTTTAATTGCGCGTAGTGGGCCAGAACCGTTTTCCGGTTCCGTGTCATTTCTACTACTAACAGCCCGGCCGCGCTATAGGCGAGTGCCGCCATCAAGAACCGCAAAACGAATTCCACGGGCTGCACGGGGGGATGAAACTGCCCCCGCAACCACGCGCAAAACAACGAGGCCGCCACCACCTGCCATCGCGTCAGCACCGTACCCGCGATCATGATCGGTACGATGTAGAGGATTCCTAGCGAATAGTCCAGCCGCGAAGACCATTCGAGCAGTGCGAGTAGCGCGATCACCAGGCCAGCTGCCGTCAACATCGGCCGCCGCCGGAAATAGTCTTCCGGTATCGTGACGCCGAGAACTCGCAAGCGGGTCGGCATGGGGACTATCTCAAATTCTGACGGCTACCGTACGTTCGAGGCAACATTTTCTCGTCCCGTCTTTTGGCACGATCAAAAGATAGCTTGCTGGCGACCTCTGGCTATCGAAGACATCTTATGCTCATCAGCAGGCTATCCGTCTGTTCCCTCCAGCCCTCCAAAAGACTCACAACCGATATCTGGTCTACAGCACCGCTTTCACCTTATCGTGGGCTGGAGGCCAAACATGATTGTTCGAGACCACCTACCTTGGATCCGCGTTTGGCCCGCCGTTTCGCGCCGTCTTGGCGTTCTCTTCTTTTTTGACGCTACCATCGCGGCACTCTACAGCTTCGCGGGTGCAAAGTTCCTCGCGGTTCCCGAACTCCCCCTCGGCATGATGGGCGGTGCGATCAGCGTGTTTCTTGCCTTCCGAACCAACTCTGCCTATGACCGCTGGTGGGAAGCGCGCATTCTGTGGGGTGGTCTAGTTAACTTTTCCCGCACCTTCGCCCGCCAAGTTCTCACGATGTTCGAGCCCGGCCTGGACAACCGCGAATCCGTCCGTGTTGTCGAACGCCGACTCGTCCTCCACATGATCGCCTTCACATGCGCCCTCCGTTGCCACCTACGAGGCCAGAACCCTTTCCCCGAACTCGACGGTATTCTGGGCCCTTCCGCCACCGATAGCCTCCGCTCCCACGCCAACGTTCCCGCCGCGATCCTCCTTCAAATGGGTGCCGACCTCCGAGTCGCCTACCAGCGCGGCTGGATCGACTCCTTCCGATGGACGTCGTTTGACCGGTCCCTCACCGAACTCGCCAATATCCAGGGCGCCTGCGAACGTATCAAGAACACGCCCCTACCCCGCCAGTACGACTTTCTCCCGCGCCTCCTGGTCGGCTTCTTTTGCATGCTCCTGCCGTTCGGTCTCGTAGAGGGCCTCGGCCTGCTCACCCCCATTGCCTCCACGATGATCGGCTTCATCTTCGTCGCCCTCGACTCGGTTGGCCGCGAAATCGAGAATCCCTTTGAAAACACGGTTCACGACACGCCCATGACCAGCCTGTCGCGAACCATCGAAATCAACCTTCGGCAGCACCTCGGTGATGCCTTCACTCCCCGCGACGTCAAACCCGTCGAGGGCTTCGTCTACTAAAGGAGATCCGACCCATGCACGCTCACCGCGACCTCGAGATCCTGTTTCCGACCAACTATTCCGATTCCTGTTACCGCGCCATCCCCGCCGTGGCTCAACTGGCCGCTGAGCTTCGCGTCCGCGTCACGCTCCTTCATGCCTACGACTCGCGCCGCGTCACCCGCCGCCAGGCCGAGGAACAGATTCATTCCTTCTTCGCGGAGGCTGCCCACTACGGCGATTGCCGCCGCGTCGTCGCCGAAGGCCCCGTCCTTAGCGCCATCCAATCGTTCACCGAGCGCAACTCCTTTGATCTCCTTATGGTCCCCGAATCTGACCGCTTCGGGCTTCCCCGCATCGGCCACAGCTCGATTCGCGCCCGCCTGCTCAAATCCGTTCAGGTCCCCTTGTGGACCCTCGGCGCGCGCGTCCAACACCGCGGCTTCTCGCGTCCCATTCGCAATATCGCGTGCCGCATGGCCTACGACTCCCCCAATCTCCTCCATATCAAGCTCGCCGCCCAACTCGCCGACCGTCTCTCGGCGAAACTCCACCTGCTCGACGTTATCCCTAGCGTCGACGAAGGCTCGCTCCTCACTGCCCTTCACTCCGCGCGCCCCCTGCACCCGGAAAGCGCTCTGGCCCAAATTGGCAACCTCACATCCGTGATGAAATATCCGCCTGAGGTGCACGTTGCTACAGGCGACGGCTCATCCCAGATGCACAACCTCCTTGATCGCTGTGAAGCCGACCTCCTATTTGTAGGTGGGGGCCAAGCGATTCGTCCTGGCCTATGGGGTGCGGGCCTCGAAGCCGAGATTGGCGCTAGCGTCTGCCCTGTTGTGGGCGTGGACGGAGCGGCGCTCGACTTTGGCGGCTGGAATCTTGCCTCCACTACAAACCGGCGGCTCACCTCGATTACCACTCCCTCGACCCTCGATCGCGGCAGCCAACTCGCACAGGCCTGAGCCGCGTACCCTGGGGGAGCATCCCATCGCTGCCCCCAGGGGCTTGTTTTTTACTGCCCACCGGAAGGATAGAGCGGGTCTGCCCCACACTACCTTTTCAATTGACGATTGGCCCACGCACCATAACCCAACAACGGAGCTATGGTGCCGGTGTGAATCCAAATTGATCGTCGTTCGTACGCGCGATATCCGTCGGCACGGGGCGAGTGGCAGTTCCTCATGCGCCAGCGTCGGCGTATCGCAATTGGCGCTTGACTATGCCCGGGAAGGGCATTGTGATGCGCATCCAACCAACGGAATCGAAGTCGACATATGGAAGACCGAGCCCCTGGCCGTCTTGCCGCCGCCGTTCCGATTGAAGCGATGGCTTCGGAGCCAAGGGCAATGTGTGATTGCTTGGCGCGTAGCACGCGACTTGGATGACGTAACTTAGGATGCGTCCCAAGCCGATATTTCGGGCTGAACGGCCCACATGTTGGCGAAATCCTGAACGCCCACGGGCGCCAAGATTGCGATGCACAGTGGGCCAGTCGAGCGCGCACGCCTCAAAAAGACACTGCAGCCTTCCGTCCGCGCTTGTTGTGCATTTCATGCCCCACGGATGAGCCCTTTGTGGCGGGAAAGGCTACTGAGCCCGGCCGCCCGCGGAGGAGGGACCCCTTCCAACGCCGCTCGCCCCACTCCGCGAACCGCCTCCATCGCTGCCGCCCGCCGCTGGAGCCGAAGGCGCTGGACCCGCGCCGATGCTCGAGCTAGACATCCCGCTCGAGCTCCGTGCGCCCACTGTGTTGTAGCCGTAGTTGGCGTTGTACGTCGGCGTACGGTCAAATCCTCCCATTGACGGACCCGCACCACCGCCGCTATACGAAGGAGGAGGCGCATAGACCGAATAAACGGTCCTGGGCGTGTAGAAGCGATACCCAAATGGGCTCATCAACATCCCGTTCATCGGAATGAACGTCATCATTCCGAGATAGGGATTGTAGATCCATCCGCTGTGGAAGCCGGAGCCGTAGTAGCCAAAATTGCTCGACCCGTTCCTCATGATATTTGCGGCCGAAATGTTGGCCAGCGCGATGTAACTGGACCGCCGCGACGCCCACCGGTAAAGAATGTCCGTCTGATCGGTGTCAAACTTGGCCACCTTCAACTTGCCGCTCATGGCCAGGACCATGCCCTTCTTTGCCACTGTAGGCTTCTCCGCTCCGCTACCCGCCACTTCCGCGCGGCCCGAATACACACGAACTGCCGCCGGATCGGCTGAGAAACGGTAGATCCCGGTCTTTGCCAGAAGAGCTTCTCGTTCGCCAACCTGCACACGCACTTGGATGCCGTCGTTGGCGGCAACATAAATCTCGGCGGCCTCAACGAGCACATCGCCTTCCAGCACCATGAGCAAAGGCGCCGTAAGAGAGCCCGAAACCAGGCGTACCGCCGAATTCTCGGCCATTCGTAAAACCACTCCCGGCGTCAGCAGCATCTCCGCACGCCCGCGGCGCGTGCGAACAACCTCGTTGTCCTTCATGGACTCGTATGTGTGGTTCGGCGTGAGCTTTACCGGCCGGTCCCCAATGTGTACCTCACCCTCCACGTAGTTCACCAATCCCGCGCGTGCGCTCAGGACGTTGAGACGTTGCGTCGGCGACAACACATCCTGCGCCATGGCCGGCATCGCCAAACATCCAGCGGCCGCTAGTGCGGTGAGTATACGGGTCAAGGTCGCCTCCATCCTGATAGTGCTCGATCATGTGACGGGAGTCAAGCGATCCTGGTTTCGGGGAATCGCGCCGCCCGCAACCCGCAGCCCTCAACCCCGCACCCCCAACCCGCCGCCTGTAACAAACCCCCACCCTCGCGGTTCTCCAGTCGCGAGGGAAACCATGTCTCCTTATTATTTACGCGCCTGCGCCGCAGCAATCCTATTGGCGGCGGCGCTGCCGGTTCGCGGCCAGTTCTTTGGCGATTACAACCATCCCGAATTCACCGTCCAGCACGATCCGTCGTGGAACGACCAAAAGCGCCAAGGCCAATGCACCATCCGCATCACCGTCGACAACCAGGTGAACGCGGAGCTGCGCTGGGATAAGCTGCGGCTGGTCACCGTTGCGGGGCAGGCCGGACGCGACGGCGGAAGTGTCTGTGACGCTCCAATGCCGCAAAGCGGCGTGTCAAATGTCCAGTTCCAAAAGGTGGAAGGCCGTGGCCAGATGAGCCTGCTCGAACCGCCGGGACCGAACAATGAGTGGGCCGCCATAGTCCGCATCGTGGACAAGAACTCCGGTGAAGGGAACTACGCCTACCGACTCAGTTGGCAATGGGACGGCACAATGCCGCAAACCACACAGAGCCAAAACACGCAGAACCGAGACACGCAGAACAACCGCAACCAGCGGCGTGGCGGGAATGCACGCGCGCGGAACAACAGCTCCACGCAACGCATGTGCCGCCAGGCTCTGGCCGCCCGGTTGAAGCAGGAATGGGGAGCCGTGGTCGTGAACTACGAACGCGGGAATCAGAGCGGCAATCAGGGCTCCTTCGGGAACGCAGCCGTTGCCGGGCGCGCCAACATTCGCGCAGGAAACGAACGGCGCCAAGTCGAGTATCAATGCGCCGCTGGATCGAACAGCAACCAAGTGCAGCAGGTCTACTACGACTTCGTCGGCGAGCGGTTCCCTTGGAATCCGCAGCTATCGGGCTCGGAGACTCCCCCCGCCGGCGCCGATACAAACTTCAATATCATTCCGGCATGCCAGGAGTTAATCCGGGGACGCGTCATCAACCAACTCGGCGCTTCCAACGTCAGCTTCCGCGACATCTCGCGCAAATGGTGGGAGGGTAACGTGCAGCGCGTGAATGGCCGCGCGTCAGCCACCGTGCAGGGACGCACCCAATCCATCGACTACAACTGCACCGCCCAGCAGGGCATGGTGCAATGGGGCGACTTCCGGGTTCTGAATACGGACGGTTCGAACTGAACCGCTCACGGCAGAATCTGCAGCGGGATTGTGGACGTGAGTTGACCGCCGGACGTCTGCACCGCGCCCGTCAATAGATAGGCGCCGGGAGGCAACGGCAAATTCGGTGCCGAGTAGAGCGGAATTTGATGAATTAGACTCGACTCGACCGCCACCGCTTCGGACGGATTGGTCTGATACGCCACATCGCCATTCGCATTCAGCAGCCGCAGTTGCATCGCCGCGCCGACCGGCGTCGGTGCCTGGAACGTCAATCGCGCCCGCATGCACGGCTTGAACGTCCCGGGCGGATCGGCGCCGGGCATAAGCCCGCACGCCACGATGTAGCACGGCACCGCGCAGTTGGCCACCCGTCCAGGCTGAAGCTTCAGTTCCTGCGACTCCACGCCCAGCGACAGCGAAAGGTCGGAAGTGTCGCGCACCACCTTGCCGCCCACCCGCGCGCGAATCAGCGTGTAGCTCGCGCCAAAGCCGCCCGACGAGCCGGCGACCACTGTCGACGTCAATTCCAGCATTCCGATGCCCTTTCCAAAGCCCCCCGCCTGGCTGCTCAGCGCACCCATGGAAACGCCTGCGAACACCAGCTCACCCCCACCCCCACGCGAGTCGGGTAAAGCGCCGCCGGATTCATCTCCGCCGCCGGATCGAGAATCAGCCGTGGCGCCATCCCCGCCACCGCGCCCACCTGCCAAATGCGCCCGAGGCCGTCTTAGTCGAGAAGCCAGCCGTCGAATGGACCGCCTTCGATCCTTAATGCCAGATCGCTCCCGACAATCTGCGTCGACCCGACACGCATCGCCGCGTACCCGCCTGTCGCCTACCGCGTCTTGGTGAAGTAGATCCACTCATTGCCTAAATCCAGTGGAAGCCACGGCGCCATCGACTCGCCGCAGCGAACCTTTACGAGCGTCGCCGCCAGCACCGATCCGCCGCGATCGACCAAATGAAAGCTCATGCCGTCGGACACCCAGTCGCCCGTCTCGGCCACGCCATACGCCTCGGTATTCCACCCCGTCAGCGCCACCCCCCAGGTGACACCACCCGAATCTGCGTCTCGATCGAAACCGGAAGCGACCACGTCAATCGCGCCCTTCCGAGCCCCGGCGCCGAGCATCCGGTAATCCGGGAAGCGTCTGTATAGAGGATGGGGCGCGGCTGCGCATCGGCAGCAGCGCTACCCACAAAGGCAATCAGAACGAGATGGACTGGCCGGCGACGAGCCCGCACTTCACCGGTATCGTATCAGGCGCCACGAGGCCGCAAGCGCCAACCCGCCTCCCACCAGCGCCCAGGTGCCCGGCTCCGGAACCGCGCCGCCCGAATCTGGTTCGCCCAACACGCGATTGTCCTCGACGTTCATCCCATAGATCACCGCCGTGTATCCGTCGGGCAGGTTGAAGACCGGGCCCTCCTTGGGGAAGTAGAGGGTATTGGCCGCACTGGCAACACCGTGGCCGTCGCCAATGCCCGACACCCCCGTGCTCAGCGACATGTGGAGTGGCACAAGTGTATTGGCGTTGACCAACACATCCGTCGTGGAAAGGCTGCAAGGTGTGGAACAGTTTGTGCCCGGCATTGCGAGGCTGCCTGTCCTGGTTACCTTTATGCCAGTCACGCCGCTCGATTGTTCGCTCAGCGTCCCTGTATACCAGTTCACTCCGGCGATTATGACCGTAGTCGAGATCACCCGCTCGCTAAAGCCAGTGACCGTGCCGCCGCCGACCATGCCCGTAAGCTCCAGGTTCAACGAGATGGTGACTGGGCCCGCCGGGCCGACGATCATGAACTCGGTATCGATGCTGGCGATGCCGCCGCCTCCGGTGGATGAGCCGCAACAGAACGTGGTCCAATCCGCCGAGGCGCCAAGTCCGTTCTGCGACGAACTGGCAAAGGAGCCGCCATAGCCGTAGAAGCTCGGCGCCGTACATTGGCCCTGGTTGGTCGACGCGGTTACGGGTACCGGCGAGTTCGCGACCCCATCGCTCGCGCAACCGCCCGCGGTGGCCGTATATAACGGCACAGCGCGAGCGGGCGGCGCGGCTCCTCCGAGAACGGCAATCGCCAGGGCAGCCAGTGGCAGCAACATGGTTCCTCCTTGCCGGGGGCGCGCTCTATGGGGCTGGTCTCCCCATCTGGCGCCCGCGAACCTCTGCAGTGTGCTTAAGAATTCCGCCAAACGTGCTTGAACAACCTTTTGCATTCTTTTGGACCGTACCGAACCAACTCTTGAAAACTGTTGAACAAGGTTGAAAACTTACAAAATAAAGGGCCAAACACGGTCCGCACGGTTTACAATAGCCGCACGGAGAGGCTGCGGATATGGCGAGTCCGGTGAGCGCTGAGCAATCGAAACGGGCGCGTTATGTCCTCTTTGGCGAGGCACGCTGGGACCGCGCCGCCCGCCGCCTGACCGTACGCGGGCTACCCGCAAAATTGCCTTGGCGCGTTGTCGAATGCCTGAGCATCCTCGTGGACGCCGGCGGGTCGGTGGTCACCAAGGAGGATCTGGAAAACCAAATCTGGGGCGGGGCAATGGTCGAGTACTCGAATGTTGCCCAGTGCATCACCGCCCTGCGTAAGGCCCTCGACCCGGCGCCCGACGGCGGCAGCCACATTGAAACAGTGGCGCGTGTCGGCTACCGTCTGGCCGTCCCCCTTGCCCACGAAGAGGAGACCGCCGCGCCGGAACCACCGCCCCCACCCCCCCGCCGCCGCGTAACGCCCAAGCGGCTAGCGTTGGCTGCCTTGGCGATTGTGCCGCTGCTGGCAGGCGCCGCCTTCTCCTATAAACACATCGTGCTCCGGCGCCAGGCCGACGCCCTCATCGAACGCGGTCTGGTGCTGTCACGGCGCAACGACGCCAACGACACGGTTCGCGCCAATGCCCTCTTCCAACAGGCCAACGACCTTCTGCCAGACTACCCGCTCGCACAGGCCGCCATGGCCGAATCGGCGGCCCGCCGGGGCAACCTCACCTTCGACGCCGCGATCGATCTCGCCCGTCTGGCCGTCAAACGCGACCCCGACTGTGGCGAGTGCCAGGCTATTGCCGGCTATGTGTTGATGTCGCGCGGCTGGAAATGGGCCGAGGCTGAGGCGCACCTCAAACGCGCCACCGAGATCGACCCCAACGCAGCCACGCGCAGGATCTGGTACGCCGAATGGCTGGCCGTGCATAACCGCCTTCCCGAGGCCATGGAGCATGCCCAAGCGGCGCTCCGCCTGGCCCCAGCCGAACCGCGCACGCATACCATGGCGGCCCTGATCCACTACCTGGCCGGCCGCTATCGCGAATCCGTACGCGCCGCCGAAAACGCCGTGTCGCTCGACCCCCGCCACAACCCGTCCTACTACTGGATGTACCGTAGCTATCTGCAAATGGGCAATGACATTGGCGCCATCATGGCGCGCAGCCGCTTCCTTTCCTCGACGCACGCGCGGTACGAGGAAGAGTTCGAGCGCGTGCATGGCGAGTACCTAAGCAAACATTACGAACGCGGCGGCAGGACAGAGATGGCGCGCGCGTGGATCAGGCAGTTCGACACCGGGCCGTCGCGCGAAATCCAGCGCTACGCCCGCGCCGTCTGGTTTATGTGGATCGGCGAGCGCGAAAACGCCATCGCCGAATTGCAGGCGGCGGTGCGCTCGAAGCCGTACCACCTCATCTTCGTCGCCGTCGATCCCGCATTCGAGCCGCTGCGCGGCGATCCCCGTTTTCAAGAGGTCGTGCGGGCCGTCGGACTGAAGCCGCAGAGCTGATCGCGCGCGGCATTGCGGGCTGCTACTGTAGCAGATATGCGGATCAGGCGAATGGCGGTGGGCGCTGTATTGACGGCGATCTTGGCCGGATGCGAAGCGCGCGCGCAATCGCTCGCCGTCAAGTCGCACACCCTCGCCAACGGCATGAAGGTGATCGTCCACGAGGATCACGACCTGCCCAACGTCGCCCTTTACTTCTTCTTCAAAATTGGCTCGCGCAACGAGCGCCCGGGCACCACCGGCTTGAGCCACTTCTTCGAGCACATGATGTTCAACGGCGCGAAGAAGTACGGCCCCAAACAGTTCGACATCCAGATGGAAAAAGCCGGCGGCGCCAACAACGCCTACACCACGCAGGACGTGACGGTCTACACCGATTGGTTCGCCAAGCCCGCGATGGAGCTGATGTTCGACATGGAGGACTGCCGCATTCGCAACCTCGCCATCGATCCGAAGATCGTCGAAAGCGAGCGGGGCGTCGTCTATAGCGAGCGCCGCCTGCGCACCGACAATTCCAACCTCGGCGCGCTGAACGAACAGGTGAGCGCCGCCACCTTCACGGCGCACCCCTATGGATGGCCCGTCGTCGGCTGGCCATCGGACATTGAAGGCTGGTCGCTCGACGATTTGAAGGCGCACTTCAAAATGGGCTACGCGCCGAACAACGCCGTCATGATCATCACTGGCGATGTGACGGAAGCCGAGGCGATGAGGATGGCAAAGAAATACCTGGAACCAATTCCGCGCCAGTAACCGCCGCCGCCCGTGCGCACCGTCGAGCCCGAGCAGAAGGGTGAGCGCCGTGTCACCGTCGAGAAGACCGCGCAGGCGCCGCTGTGGATGGCCAGCTATCATACGGTTCGCTCGCGCGACGCCGAATACTGGCCGCTCGAAGCGCTGGGACGCGTGCTCGCCACAGGGCGCAGTTCGCGCCTGCATCAACGGCTTGTCGAGAAGGAACAGTTGGCATTGAGTGTGCGCGCCGGAACGGGCGAGTCGATGGACCCCGGCACCTTCGACGTCACCATGCAACTGCGGCCGGGCGTGGACGTCGCCAAGGCCGAAGCCGCGATCGACGAGGAACTGGCCCGTGTGGCAAAGGATGGCATCGACGAACGCGAACTCGAAAAGGCGCGCAATCAGATGCGCACGGAACTGTTCCGCGAACTCGCCACCATCGCGGGCAAGGCCAATCTGCTCGGCCGTTGGGAGGTGTTCTACGGCGGGCACGACAAGCTGGCCTCGGCCGACGGCATTCTGCAAGGCCTGACCGTCGAGCAGTTGAAGTCGGCGGCGGCGAAGTATTTGAAGAAGTCGAACCGCACCGTGGGCGTGCTGGTGCCGGTAAAGCGGGAGGCGGGCAAATGATGCGGCTGATGGTGTTGATGCTGGCGGCGTGGGCCGCGTTCGCGCAGGTGAAGCTACCGCCGTTTACCACGCGTACGCTCGACAACGGCGTGACGGTAATTCTATGCGTGAAGAAGGACGTGCCGATGCTCGCGATGAACGCGATCGCGCGCGGCGGCGACGAGGCCGATCCCAAGGGCATGGCCGGCGTGGGCGGCTTGATGATGGAACTCCTCCAGCGCGGAACCAGGACGCGCACAGCCGAACAGTTTGCCGGCGAACTCGATTTCCTCGGCGGCACGTGGCGCGGCGCAAGCGGGCCGCAGTCATTCTCGGTGGGCGTCGATGCGCTCGCCTCGAATGCATCGAAGGCGATGGAGTTGATGTCAGACGCGCTCGGCAAGCCGACATTCGCCGACGCCGAATTCAAACGCGCACTCGCGCAGCGCATCGACGGAGCCAAAGCGGCGAAGGATAACCCGCAGGCGGCCATTGGCCGCTACTTCCCCTCGTTCTTCTTTGGCGCGGCGCATCCGTATGGGCAGATGGAAGACGAACTGTCGCTCGCCAAGATCACGCGCGAGGCAGTCGTGGCGCATCACGCAAAGATGTTCGCGGGCAAGAACGTCACCGTCGTTGTGGTGGGTGATTTCGATTTGGAGCCGATGGCCGCGCTCGTGACGAAGTCGTTCGGCGGGCTCGCGCCGGGCAGCGAGTACGAGTGGTTGAAGGAGACCGGACTGCCGAAGCGCAACGAGGCGCGGCTGCTATTAGTCGACAAACCCGACGCCACGCAAACCTACTTCACCATCGCGCAGCCGGGCATCACGCGCACGCATCCCGATCGGGTCGCGCTACAGATCGTGAATACGCTCTTCGGCGGCCGGTTCACTTCCATGCTGAACGATGAGCTGCGCGTAAACACCGGCCTCACCTACGGCGCAAGCTCGGACGTCTCGCAGGACCGCCTCAGCGGTGCGATCGAAATTTCGACGTTCACCAAAACCGAGACGACGGTCGAAGCGATGGATCTGGCGCTGACCGTGCTGAAGCGCCTGCGCGACAAGGGCCTCGACCAGGAGATGCTCGCTAGCGCCAAGGCTTATACGAAGGGCATGTATCCGACCCGCGCACTGGAGACCCACGGCCAGATCGCGCGCGCGCTCGCCGACCTGCATCTGTTCGGCTTGAACAAAGGTGAAATCGACGACTACTTCTCGCGCATCGACGCCCTCACCGTCGAGCGCGTGAATGACGTGGCGCGCAAATACTACCGCGACGACAACCTGCAATTCTGCCTAGTCGGCTCGGCGTCGAAGATTCAGGACAAGGTCAAGAAGTACGCGCCGAGGATGAAGGTGATGGCGATCACCGAGCCCGGGTTCAACGTGCCCGAATTCTGAGCGTTCGCTAAAAAAGCAACCGCAGCACCACTTCCGTTTGCCGGCTGAGGTTGGCCTGGCTTGAGATCTGTCCAAACGTCGCTACACCCACCGTAGTCGCCGGGCCGCCGAACACGGGATGGTTCATGAAGTTGAACGACGATGCCCGTAGGTTCAATTTCACTCGTTCGGTGATGGCGAATTGTTTGGTGAGCGTGACGTTGAAATTGTTCATGCCGGGGTTGCGTAGCCAGCCCACGCGGGGCCCAACATTACCAAAGGTGAAGTCAGCCGGTTGTCCGAAGGCGCGCGGATTGAAGTAGCGATTCAAGCGGCTGGTGATGGAGCCGGAGACACCTTCATTGGGATCGCCGATGAGGTTGGGCCGCTGGCCGCCCGCGCCCGCGAGAAACAACGTGTTCTGGGCGAGGCCGAAGCTGAGCGGGAACCCTGATTGAAACGTGTTGAACATGGAGAGATTCCACTGGCCGAGCGCGAGGTCAACGGGCTTCGAAGCGTTGCCGAGGAACTTGCGTCCCTTGCCGACCGGCATGTCCCATGAGGACGTCACGGTCAGACGCTGTGGCACGTCGAAGGCCATCGGAGCGCGCTCCACGGCGCGGTTGTAGTTGTTTTGATACGGACCGAGATCACCCATGTTCTTCGACCATGTGTAGGAGATCAACGTGCTTAAGCCATGCCAGAGGCGCTGTTCGAACTTGGCCTGCAGCGAGTGGTACACGCTGTTGCCGAGCGTGGGCAGGTTGCGCGTGATGTTCTGGAATTGCGGAAAGGGGCGCAGCAGTTGCTGGCGCTGCACGATGCGCCCTGCAAGGGGGCCGATGGTGATCGCGCCGAAGAAGGGGTTGTTCACAACGTCCAGTAGCGTCCGTCCTTGCGCGAGCGCTTCGGCGGGCACCTGGTTGATGTTCTCTGTGATGTTGTTGCCGATGGAAACTTCGCTCGTGAGGTTGATGCCGCGGCTTCCGATGTAGCCGATTTGGAACAGCGAGCGCGAGAAGACCTCCCTTTGCACGTTGAAGTTCCAGGTGTGGACCTTCGGTGTGATGTCGGACGGCTCAACGAAGGAGATGCTCTGGCCGACCAACGTGCTCAGCCCTTGCGAGGCGCCGACGGCGGGAAGCAGGCCGTTAGGAAACGGATTGCTGAGGCGGTCCTTTGGCGTAATGCCGTCTTCGGAGGCTACTAGTGTCGTGGTTGTGGAGAAGCCCACGGGATCGACCGAGCCCACGACGGGGACGAAGTGAAGCGCGTAGCCGCCACGCACCACGGTCTTCGCGGTGAGCGAGTAGGCAAAGCCGATGCGTGGTGCGAAGTTGTTGCGGTCCGGTTCGTAGATGCCGCGGGCGCGGCCATCGCGTCCTGCATAGACAAGGCCGCCGCGCAACGGGAGCCCAGCGATCTGCAGCGGGCTCGCGGCGGAGCGGTCGAAGCCGCGCGTGGTGCGGTCGTAGCGCTCAGTGCGTGGCGTTTCGTATTCGTATCGCAGGCCGAGGTTCAAGGTTAGCTTGGGATTGATGCGGTAGTCGTCCTGCAGGAAGAAGCCGTAGTACTTGTTCAGGATTGAGACGCCGTTGTTGGCGTCGAGCGAGCCCGAGCCCATACCCAATAAGAAGGACGCCATCGCAAAGCCGGTGTTGGCAGTCGGCGTGGCGGCGTTGGGTCCGTTGCTCCATGCGTTATTAAAGCTGAACGTACCGCTCGGATTGAGATTGCGGAAGAAGTTGCCATAGAGCAGCCGCAGGTCGGTTCCGTACTTGACGAGGTGCTTGCCGCGCTGCTGCGACAGGTTTGCCTGCAGGCTGTAGGTTTGGCCCGGATCGTAGATGAGCGGGCTGCCGGCGAGTCCCTGGAAACCGGCGACGCGGACGGTGGGGAACGCGCGCCCTTGCACGAGGTTCGGGTAGGCCGAAGCGAAACCGAGTGATGTGAGATCGAAGCCCGCCGAGAAGGGCTGGTTGTCTTCCTTGGCGCGCGCGAATCCAAGGCGAACGTCGAGCGTGGTGCGGTTATTCAACAGGAACGTATTGCCCCACGAGATGCCGAAGTGGGGGCGGTTGACGATGTTGCGGCCGGGCGAGGCGATGCCGTCGAACTCATGCGGAAAGATGAGCAGCGCGGTGCCGTAGTTGATGCGGAAGAAGGTGGAGTGGTTAACCGAGAAACGGTGGTCGAGCTTTGCAACGAACATGTTGTAGTTGCGCGGCCACTTGTCGGAGAACTGGAAATTGCGCACATAGGGCAGGCCGGTCGTGGCGAGATTGGCCGCGGGCCAGAACGACATCATGTTGCGCGCCACGGGGTCCTGACGGTTTTGCGGAATGATGTTGCCGGCAAAGGGAACGCGGGTGGGCGTGCCGCTGGCGCTGGAGACGGAGAAGGGATCGTAGATAGCGGTGGGCACTTCGGTGAAATCGCCGGCGCGCATCTTGGCGGTGGGAACGGCGTCGGTGCGGTCGAGTCCATTGCCTTCGCGCGCTCCTTCGAAGCTGGCAAACCAAAATGTCTTGTTGCGGCCGTCGACGATCTTGGGCAGATAGACGGGTCCGCCCACGCCAAAGCCAAACGTATTCGCCGAGAACGCCGCCAGCGGCCGGCCCTGTCCGCGCGCGAAGAACAAGTTGGCGTCGAGGGCGGAGTTGCGGAGGAAGTTGTAAAGCGTGCCCGACAATCGGTTGGTGCCGGATTTGGTGACCATGTTCGTCGCGCTTCCGCCGGAGCGGCCGAACTGCGCGGGCACGGTGCCGACTTCGAGTTTGAACTCGGCGATGGAATCGACCGACGGCACCCACTGAGCGATGTTCACGCCGCGGTTCACGTTCACGGTGTTCGATGAGCCGTCGACGAAGACGTCGGTAGCGGCGACCGGTCCGCCGTTGGCCGAAAACAGCACATTGGTGATGGTGTCGTTCGGGCGTGTGTCCTCGCCATAACGGTTGTTCACGACACCCGGAGTGAGCGTAAACATGAACAGGCTGGAGCGGCCTTTGAGAGGAAGGTTGTCGCGAATCTCCTGGCGTAGCGCCGTGCCGAGCCCCGTGGAATCGGGCTCGACCATGGCTACGTCGGCGACGACCGAGATGACTTCAGCCGTGTCGCCCAATTGCATGACCAGGTCTTCGCGCACCGTTTGTGTCAGGGCGAGCACGATGCCCTTCTTGGTGTTGGTGCGGAAGCCGGGGGCCTTGACGGTGACGGTGTAGGTGCCGGGGGGAAGAAATTGGAAGATGTAGAAGCCGTCGGTGTCAGTAGTGGTGGTGCGCTCAACGTTGGTTTCTTCCTGCACCAGGAGGACCTGTACATGGGCGAGCGCGGCGTTGGTCGGGTCGGTGACCGAGCCTTGAAGCGTGGAGCGAAAGTCCTGCGCGAACACCGCGGAGGAGAGAGCGAGAAACGCGAGTACGTGGCGCATGGGTCGAGAGTATACCAGCGCGCGAGAGGAAGAAAGGCGGTTGGCCGCTCAAAGGGTGGGCGAGGGGGGCGACGGGCGAGGTGTCACGCATCCCGGACTTCGCGCGGCCGTATCGCCTTCGCTCGCGCAAGGCTATTTCGTGGGCGAAAAGTCGAGGTACGGCGCCAGTATCGACTGCAATCCGCCGGGTGTGAGCGTCGCGGCCGGGACCTGTTTGGCGTCTGTGTAGCGAATATTGAAGCGGGAACCCGAGGTGCGGCGGCGGATCTGTTCCGGGCTCATGGCCGTGACGTCGCCTTGGGCGGCGCGCTCCTTCATGCGGGCCTCTTCGCGCTCACGTTGTTCGCGTAGGCTGCGCAGACGCGTGTCGATGTAGCGGCGGCGGGAGGAGGACGCGTTGCGGCGCTCGCGTTCGAGCCGCTCTTCCTCGCTCGACTTCTTGACGGCGCTGTTGGAGGTGGTCATGCGGTCTTTGAAGCTGCCGAAGCCGCCGCCGTCGAGGTGGATCTCGACGTGATCCTTCTTCACATGAATGGCTGTGATCTTCACGCGCTGGCCTTTGCGGATCGCGACGCCGTAGCGCTGGAGGTCCTGGCGTATCTGAAAGTCGTTGGTGAGGGAGTCTTCGCCCGGCTTCAGATCGATGCCATTGCTGTCGCCGGGCATGTCGAGCTTGGGGGCGGCGTAGCGACCTTCGAAGTGCTCGCGGAGCAGCGCCTCGGATTGGGACCAGGCGAGCACCGAGCCGAGCGTAAGCAACAGGAGCGGGGCGCGAACCATTGGGCGTAGGATATCATCGCCGCAATGTGGAACAGGCGGACGGCACTGACGCGGGCGGCCATGGCCTGCTTGGCGCGAGCGGCGGGATTGACTCGGGGGGCCCGCGCGCAGACCGGTTCCGGCGCGCTGGAAGGCAAGTGCGCGGGTGAAGAGCGCGAGGTGGCCGGATTGCGGCTGTGCTGGTGCCCGCCAGGAAAGTTCCTGATGGGGAGTCCCGTGGACGAGCCGGGCCGCCGCGCCGACGAAGCGCAAGTGGAGGTAACCCTCACGCGCGGGTTTTGGACCGGCAAGTACGAGGTGACGCAGGGCCAGTGGGCGCATATCATGGGCGCGTTCCCGCAGGAGCAGAACAAGGGGGTGGGAGAGAGCTATCCAGTGCACTGGGTGAGCTTCCTCGAAGCCGAAGCCTTCTGCCGCAAATTGGACACGCCGCCAGGATGGGTGTTCCGCTTGCCAACGGAGGCCGAATGGGAGTACGCCTGCAGGGCGGGAACGACGACAGCCTTCTCGTTCGGCAGCACGGTCAACGGCGGCCGCGCCAACTTCGACGATACGCTTAAGCAGGCATCGAAAGTGGGTGCCTTCATGCCGAATGCGTGGGGGATGCACGATTTCCATGGCAACGAATGGGAGTATTGCTGCGACTGGTACCACGCGCGGCTGCCGGGCGGCGTGGATCCGGACCTATATGGGTCGAAGGGTCAGATGAATCGAGATGGCACGTACTCCAGAGTGCGCCGAGGCGGCTCTTGGATTGAACAAGGCTGGGCTTGCCGCTCGGCAGTGAGCCTGCGCTACGAGCCCGAGCGGCGGTCGGATCATATTGGTTTCCGGGTGGTGTTAGCGCGAAGGTGAAGGTCTTGTATTTGACTTGTCATGTGCAGTGCGAATACACTGCCTTGTAAGCGTTCCAACGCACAAAGGGGCTCTATGTTCAGAACTTCACAGCGATTTTTGCTGGTCGTGTCAGCCATGTTGCTATCGTCAGCGGTCGCATTCGGCCAGGTTGCTACTGGGTCCATTTCGGGAACCGTGGCGGATCCCAACGGCGCGGCCATACCGGGCGCACGGGTAACAGCCAAAAACAAGAATACGGGTATCGAGTCGCAGATCACGTCATCCGAGGCGGGCCTGTATGTATTCCCGACGCTCGCCGTCGGTGAGTATGAAGTGACGGCCGAAAAGACGGGGTTCAAGAAACTGACGCGCACGGGCCTGGAAATTCGTATTGCCGCCCGTCTCGATCTTGACCTGCGGCTTGAGGTCGGCGATGTGCAACAGTCCATCGAAGTAACCGGCGAGGCTCCGCTGCTGGAAACCACTTCGGCGATGCGCGGACAGAAGCTTTCCAATCAACTCCTCAATAAGCTGCCGTTGTTTGCCGGGGGCATTCGCAATCCGCGCAGCTTTGTCACCTACATGCCGGGCGTGAACAACGTCACGGGCGAGATCACGGTGGCGGGCGCCGGCGCACGGTCGCAGGAGATCCTGATCGACGGCGCATCGGCGACAATCCCCGAGTCGGGCGGCACTTCGTTCAACTTCCCTGCCGCTGAAATGTTCGGCGAGTTCAAACTCCTCACCGGCACATTCGACGCGGAATACGGCCGCTTTGGCGGCGGCGTTGAGATTTACGTGACCAAGTCGGGTACCAACGATTTCCATGGCACTTTGTTTCACAACATGCGCCGCGACGTGTGGAACGCCAATGCATGGGCGAATAATTTCCGCGGCGTGGCGCGTCCGAAGGACCGCTTTAACGAATACGGCGCGGGCGGGGGCGGCCCGGTTTTCATCCCGAAGGTGTACGACGGCCGCAACAAGAGCTTCTTCTTCCTGACCTATTCGAAGGACAAGCGGCCGATCAGCACGGGCCAGGTCTTGAACACGGTTCCGCTGGCGGCGATGAAGCGCGGAGACTTCAGCGGTGTGACGCAGACAATCTACGATCCGGCAACGACGGCCGGCAGCGTACGCACACCGTTTGCCGGGAACATGATTCCCACGTCGCGGTTCAGCAAGATCGCCACTGCGCTGATTCCGGCGATTCCCGACCCGACCCGTTCGAGCGTAGCGAGCAACTTCGACTACACCAACACGACGGCGTACGACCGTTATATCTACAGCATCAAGATCGATCATGCATTCAATCCGAATAACCGGCTGGCATTTACGGTGACCAAGGAGAACGAACTAAGCGACGTTTCGTCAGCGTTCCAGGGACCGCTGGGCCAAGGACTGGAAACCTACCAAAAGCCGGACAACTGGCGCTTCAATCACGATCTTGTCATCAAACCGAACCTGCTGATGCACACGACTGTGGGATACTCGCGGACGCGGCAGGTGTGGGACAACCCGAACCAGATCGGCGCCGCTTCGAAATTCGGCTTCCCGGGACTTCCGGCGGCCGCCGATTCAATGCCGCGCGTTCAATTCACCGGCGCGGACCTCTACACCGCGTGGGGCGTTCAGGACGGCAAGGTTGCTAACGGCAGCCAGATCAACATCCGTTACCAGGTATCGCAGGGTTACACGCTCCTGAAGGGCGCGCACGAGTTGAAGTTCGGCTGGGATGTTCGCCGCGAGCACACGACATCGCAGGGCAGCAAGCTGGACCTGGCTGGCAGCAATGGTTTGTATGTCTTCTCGCGCGCGCAAACCGCGCTGCCGACAAATCTGGCGGGCTCTGGCAACGCGTTTGCGAGCCTCCTGCTCGGCATGCCTGATTCGGCGAACCGCACGGCACTGCCGGTCATCATCGGCAACATTCGCTACGGCTATCACGCCGGTTACTTCCAGGACAACTGGAAGGTCAACTCGCGGCTGTCGCTGCAATTGGGGCTTCGCTATGACGTGCCGGTGGGCTGGCACGACGAGAACGGCAACTACTCGAGCATGAACCGGACACTCTCGAATACGACGGTGGGCAATCTTCCGGGCGCGATCGAATTCTACGGCAAGGGCGCGGGCAGGACCGGCGCGAAGCGGCCGTATAAGACCGATTTCTCGAACCTGGGACCGGCGCTCGGTTTCAGTTTCCGCCTCACGAACAAGACGGTTCTGCGTGGCGGCTATCGCATCTATTACCAGACGCTCGGCAACGGCGGCTGCGGCTGCCGTCTCGGCTTTGCCAATCCGATTAGCTACATCTCCGACGGTGTAAACGGAGCTTTGCAATGGGACAACGGCATCAATCCCGGCCCCGGCTTCCAGCCGCCGCCGGTGTTCGACCAGGCTGTGTTCGTTGGCCAGAACGTCGATGTGTTCTCGGACAACTACGGCAAGGCACCGCGCGTGCAGAGCTTCAGCCTCAACGTGCAGCATGAGATTGGCGGATGGCTTCTCGATGCGGCCTATCAAGGTTCGCGTAGCACGATGCTGAATTCGACGGTACTGATCAACCAGCTTCCGGTTGCGCGTCTGGCGCTCGGTTCGCTCCTGCAGCAGAACATCAACGCTCCCGCGGTGGTGGCCGCCGGTTTTACGAAGCCCTACGCTTCGTTCAACGGCACGCTGGCGCAGGCGCTGCGCCCGTATCCGCAGTACCTCGACGTTTCCGAGCGCAACGCAGGAATCGGCCGCACGTGGTACGACTCGCTGCAGACGAAGGTGGAACGCCGCTTCGGCAACTTCCAGTTGATGGGCAGCTACACCTTCTCGAAGACGCTGGGCGTGGGCCACTACCGCCAGATCTTCTCGCAGAACTTCGCCACCTCCGGCTACAACATCGCCGCGCAGGACAACTACAACTACGACGAGATGAAGAGCTACCTGCCCTTCGATCTCCCGCACGTGTTCAACCTCTTCTACTCCTACGAACTACCGTTCGGCAAGGGGAAGAAGTTCCTGAACACGGACAACTTCCTGGTGAACCTGGCCGTCGGCGGCTGGAGCGTGAACGCGATTCACCGCTATCAGTCGGGCGAGTTGATTCTGGTGCAGGCGCCGAACACGCTGGGCAACGGCGTGCTGTTCACGCAGTTCAAGAAGGCCAACGTCGGCAGTGGGCCGATCCGCACGGGCATCGACCGCGGTACGCTCGACCCGAACAATCCGTCGGCGCGGTTCCTCAATGCTGCCGCCTTTACATTGCCAGGCACATTCCAGTTGGGCAACGCGGCGCAATACTACGGCGATATGCGCGATCCGAAGATTCTCAATGAGAACATCGGCATCCAGAAGCGGATGCGGTTCCCGATCAACGATACGCGCAACGTCGACCTGATCTACACGGCGAACGCTTTCAATGCGTTCAACCGGACCAGCTTCGGTAACATCAACGGTACGATCACCAACGCCAACTACGGCCTGGCGACGGGCCCGCAGAACGGTATCCGGCTGATCACGATGGGGCTCAGGTTGGATTTCTAAACTTAGACCGCGCACAACGGAGCCTGGGCGGCTAAGGCCTCCCAACCCTGTGCACTCGGCACCTCAACAAAATGCCCCGCAAGGCTACGGCCAAGCGGGGCGTTTTGATTTGGGGGCGACTATTTCAGGGTGTTCGCGGCGGCGATGCCGGCCGCGGCGACGATGCCGTCCTGGTTCGATTGCACGCCCGAGACGCCGATAGCGCCGATGAGTTCCGTGCCGGACATGATCGGAACTCCGCCTTCGACGGGCATGAATCCGGGCAACGCGAGCACGGCCTGGCGTCCGCCGGCGAGCGCGTCCTCCTGGGCCTTGGTGGGGCGCTTGTATCGGACGGCTGCCTTCGCTTTCGCCAGGGCGACGTCGATCGAGCCGATCTGCGTGCCGTCGATCCTTTGCAGGTACACCAGGTTGGCGCCATCGTCGACGATGGCGATGACAACCGTCCAGTTGTTCTTCTTTGCTTCTGCCTCGGCTGCCGCCGCGATCTTCTTGGCGGCTTCGAGGGTGAGCGTTTTCTTGGTGGCGAGTTGCCCGGGAAGGGAAGCGGCGCAGAGCAGCGCGGCAAGGATGAATTTGTTCATAAGGAGTTCTCCTTGGAGTTCCTTGCATGGTATTACAGAGTGGCGGGCGGGGTCGTGCCGAATGAGCGCGGATACGATTATCGCCCGTGTCTTGACGCGTAGCGCTTCGCTGCCTCGGGAGTTGTCACCCAAATGAGTGGATCCGGTTGCCCTGGCGGCAACGCGTACGTGGAGGCGATTGACGCTCGCAACAACGATTCAAACTGCGGATTCATTGGTATCAATGCGCCTCCTTCTGAGAACGCAAACTTTCTGAGCGGTACGCCATGGCCATGGATGATCCCTATGGCCGTGCGAGAGTCGTCTGTCCATATGACATGCGCAAACTCGATGCTGGTGCCTGAATCGTCAACGTATAAGGGCGCTGTAGACCAGCCTTGCCTGCCATTGATTTCCAACGATCCGCCAATCCCTCCTAAAACAGCATCCCTCACTTGAAGGACGGCACGATTTTGCTTGTTGGGTGCAATTGCCTCTAATTCGGTTTTGACTGTTGCGCAATCGACCAGCAAAAGTGGAAGAACCGTGACGAGAAGCATTCGGCAGATCGGATGGCCGTACATTCCCTCACCTGGTTGTCACTACAGCTTGATAAAGATCCGCCGCCGGTACAGCACATACGCGAAGACGAACAGCACGGCGAAGTTGGCGAGGCCGTAGAGTGCGCTGGCGTTGAAGGGCGAGGCGTGTTGGAGGAAGACGCCTTCGTAGATGGCCTTCTTCCATCCGGTGGCCGACATGATGTCGGCAAGGATACTGGACAGCGTGTACGTGACCAGGGCGTTGACGCCGAAGACGACGAAGAACCAAGAGGGACGCCAGAAGCCCTTCACATCCACCAGCCACCAGCACAGCGCCATGCCGAGAAAGGCGTGTCCGGACGTAAACATGGTGAACGATGACGTCCAGAGGTTCTTGTTCACCGGGAGCCAACGATCGCAAACCAGGCCGAGAGCCACCAGGCCGCAACCGTAGACGACCATGGAGCGGAGCTTGGACTTGTCGTCGTCTTCCCGCGAACGCAGGATGCCGCCGCAAAGGATGCCGAGCAGCGTATTGACAATGGAGGTCAGGGTGGAGACGAGGCCTTCCGGGTCCCATACGATTTGATTCTTATAGAGATGCCCCTTGAGAATGAGTGAGTCTACGTATTGGGCGAAGTTGCCCTGCTGGTCGAGGACGCCAGGCCCAAAACCAGGAACGGGGTAGAGCTTCATCAACGCCCAGTAAGTGGCCAGCAGACCGGCAGACCACAAAATGAGGCCGCGCG
>CAYUZM010000002.1:0-26598 GCA_964449665.1 uncultured Solibacteraceae bacterium | reverse complement strand
GCTTACGTTGAATCTCGGCTTGCGTTGGGACGGCACCGAGCCCTATGTGGACCGCCGCGGATTCCAGCCCTACTTCCGGCCGGGCGCCGTGTCCACCGTGTTCCCACGCGCACCACGCGGTACTC
Source organism: uncultured Solibacteraceae bacterium (assembly GCA_964449665.1). Taxonomy (GTDB): domain Bacteria; phylum Acidobacteriota; class Terriglobia; order Bryobacterales; family Bryobacteraceae; genus JAFLBB01. Next base: position 26,473 of record CAYUZM010000002.1, on the reverse strand, counting down.
TGTTTCCCGGCGATGCGGGTGTGCCCGCCGCAGACGGCGCGTTGAACGCACGCCCGTCCGACCCGGACCGCGTTAACTTTGCGCCCCGATTCGGCTTTGCGTTCAATCCCACCGCCCGCACCGTTGTTCGCGGCGCCTATGGCATTTTCTTCGGGCACGCGCCGGCACAGATCAGCGCCGTGGCCTCTGAGCCGTGGGTTCGTTCCACCAACATCAATAACCCAACCACGTTCTCCAATCCCTTCGGATCCGACGCACCGGTCAACCCGAACGTGAACGAAGCGCCCTCGGACTTCGTATTCTCCGCCGCGCCCGCGTTCTCGGTGATGGATGCGAGTTTCGTGAACTCGATGACCCAGACTATGAACTTCGGAGTCGAGCGGCAGCTGACCACCGATCTTATGGTCCGCGCGATGTACGTCGGCACGCTTGGCCAGCATCTCGAAGTCGGGCGCGAGTTGAACTATGCCCCTTACATCGCTGGTGCGTCCACCACTGCCAACATCAATGCGCGCCGCATCTATGCGGGCATCGGCAATTTGCGCAACACCGAAAGCACCGGCCGTTCCTGGTATCACTCGATGCAACTCTCGCTCACCCGCCGTTTCGCGCGGGGCTTTAGCTTCCAGGGCAACTACACCTTTTCCAAGTCCATCGACGACACTTCGTCCTATGTCAGCCCGGCGAATACGATTGGGCCCGATCCTAACAATCGCCAACTGAACCGAGGCCTCTCCGATTTCGATACGACGCATCGCTTTGTCGCCTCCGGTATCTACGAACTGCCCAAGTTGGGTCAGGGCGCCGCGGCGTGGGCCAAGGCGATCGTGAATGGCTGGCAGGCCAATGCGATTGTCGAAATTGAGAGCGGCGTACCGTTCACTCCTTTCGATTCGCGCGACCTCGCGTTAGCCGGCGTCGGTAGCGGCGTTCGCCTGATGCAGACCGGCGATGCCGCTCTGGATGCCTCACGGCCGCGCTCTGCGCTCATCTCCCGCTATTTCAATACGCAGGTCTACTCACTTCCACCCGAAGGCCACTTTGGCGTCAGCGGACGCAACACGCTGCGCGGCCCCGGAACGGTCAATACCGATTTTTCGCTATTCAAGAACTTCACCGTGCGCGAGAGAGCGAAGTTCCAGTTTAGGTCTGAGTTCTTCAACCTCTTCAACCGGCCGAATTTCGGTAACCCGGTCGCCACCTTTAACAGCCCAACCTTCGGCACGATCCAATCTTCTAACAATGGCCGGGTTGTGCAACTCGGTCTGCGCATCATTTTCTAGGAACTCATGCCCCATACACGCAGAGCATTTCTTTACCAGGCTGCCGCCGTTGCGGCCGCGGCCCAATCTTCCGCCAGCCTCAGCGGCGGCAATTCAAACGGTGTGGAGCTGATCTCCTGCCCCGACGGCACTCAGCAGATTCGACTGCGCAAAGACGGAGGCCATCACGTGGCGGAGGGAGAATGGCTCTCTCCTACGATGCCGCTTCGTCCCTCGTCGCGTCTGCGCTGGACGCCGCGATGGGTAACGCCGCAGAAGTACAAGAAATATGCGGCAAATCCTGTCTACGGACCGGATCAGAGCGGCGCGTGGGACACCTGGACGAACGGCGTAGGCATCCTGCGCACGACGGACCGCAAACGCTACCGCATGTACTACTGCGACCGGACCAACGGCATTGGTTTCGCCGAAGCCTCCGTTGAGCGCCCGACCGAATGGAAGGAACATCCGTCCAGCCCGGTGTTGCGCCCCAAGGGCGAACCGCACTGGGAAGGAGGACGCCTGAACCAGCCCCGCCTGGCCAAAGTCACTGATACGCATTGGCGCATGTACTACACCGGTTGGGGACAGGGCTTCTGGCGCATGGGCCTCGCCGAAAGCTTCGACGAAGGTATCACCTGGAAGCGTCATTCCGAAGGCCCGCTGCTTCCGCTTGGCGCTGCCGGCAGCGGCGATTCGGAAGCGGCCTGCGTCCCCATGGTCATTCGCGTCGAGGGCCAGTGGAAGATGTGGTACACGGCGAGTGGCAACCGGCAGAACGCCATCGGCATAGCGCACGCCACCTCGGCCGATGGAATCCATTGGGAGAAGTATCCCGGTGGCCACGTCATGCCCGTGATCAAGTCGTCGAAGTGGGAGACCGGTGTGGTTTCGCGTCCTTACGTAATGCACGCCGACGGTGTTTATAAGATGTGGTACTCAATGCGCGGTCCCACCTACCGCGTCGGATACGCGGAGTCCCCTGACGGTATCCACTGGGAACGCAGCCCTGCGAATCCGATTCTCGATGTGTCGGCAAAGGGCTGGGACGAGCAGATGGTCGAATACCCGGAGATCGACATCCACAACGGAATCTACCGCATGTGGTTTTGCGGAAACGGCTTTGGCACAGTCGGCTACTCCGAAGGCGAGGCTGAAACTAAACTCGAAATCTCGGTTCGCACCGGAAATACGCCGGAACCGGGGGCGGGGTGGAGCGCTTGGTCGTCTCCTCTCAAAAACCCGTCGGGTGATTCCATTCGCGGAAAGGGAAAGTTTGTCCAAGTGCGTGCGAAGCTCACCACGTCCAACCCCAACTTGAGTCCCGGGCTGGCCGGAGTTGCCGTCGTCTGAGCGCGGGCCCTTCTGCTCTTCAAAACGGAACGCCAGAACCCTGAGCACTCGCGGTTCTGGCGTTCTTGCTTATGCGCGGGGCTTGACGAATTGCGGTACCTTCAACCGTTCACCGCTCTTCAGCGCGGACTGATGCGCCACCAGGCCGGGCACGGTCATGGAGAGGGAATCGTACACGTCGATAGCGGGCTCGCGGCCGTCGAGTAGTGCGTTGATGAACTCCGCGCACAGAAACGCCGCGCTGCCGCCGTGTCCACTGTCGTGGCGCATCGCCTCAGGCAGCATTGGATCGTTGCGCCAGTAGTCGGGAATCTGAATCTTCCGGTGGCCACCGATACGCAGTTGCCAGTCGTCGCCGTGCCGCCCGGTAATGGGCATGGCGAGCGTACCCTTGTCGCCGAACCACTGCGCGCGTTCGCCGTCACCGGCCACCAGAAAGAACACGTTGGCTCTTACCATGTTGCCCCGGTCTGTCTGCATGAGCGCGGATTGGTTCCAAAACGGATTGCCGTAGCCATTGCTATCCACCCACGGATGGCCGCCGCCGCCGGGAGCTCCTAAACACGAAACGCTGGTAATGCGCTCGCCCGTAACTCCGATCGTGTAGCACAGTGCGTGTGTGGGATAGAACATCGGCGGCTGGCCCCAACGCCAGCTTTTGGAACCGTCCAGCTCGAAGAACCGGCTTTTCTTGTCGGTCACCAGCTTTTCCAGGTCGCCGCGGTCGTGATAATACTCCGACTCCGTGTAGAAGATATTGCCGAACGCGCCTTCCCGAACCAGCGAACGTGCGTAGATCGCTGCGGCGCGATAGTAGCTGGACTCGGCCATCATGTAGCGCAGCCCGGTCTTTTCTTTCAGAGCTTTCAGCTTTTCGGCCTGTTCGAGAGTCGACACGGCGGGGCACGCGGACTGCACGTGCAGGCCGCGGCTCATGCACATCTCGACATGCTGGTAGTGGCTGGTTGCTCCCGTGAAGACGGCCACTGCGTCGAGATTCCGCTCCTTATTGAGCATCTCTTCAAGCGAGAAGTAAACGTTGTCGCAGCGGTACGCCTTGCGAAGACGGTCGCGGCGGTCGCTCCGTAGGTCGGCCACGGCGGCAATGGTGCAGCCGGGATGTTCATGCCAATGGAACGATGCGCCGAAGCCGCCACCAACAACGGCCAGTCGGATTCGTTTGCCGGAGTCCGATTGCAGGGGCATCCCCGCGCTTACGGCGCCGGCGGCGCTCAGGTTGCCGATCACAAACCCTCGTCGTGTCATCTCACCTCGCGTAGCAAACGGATTGCACTTTCGATCACGGCCTTATCCGCCCCTGGATCGTATGGCGTTCGAGCCACTTCGTAGCCTCCGTGTTCATACTCATTGGCGACCGGCATGTAATCTCCACCGGAACCGGTCGAATACGCGCAGAAGAGCGTCAATGGAAACGGGGAGGCTTTCTTGATCGCCACGCCAATCTCGGCGAATGGTTCGCCCGGCATCGATACAATCGCGATTTCGCCGATGCGAAGGACTTCCAATGTAACGGGCCGGGGCGATGGGTCGCGTGGAGCAGTCCGCAGCTTGAGCAGATCCGACGAACGCCGCAAGCGCGCTTCGGCCTGATATACCTTCCATTCGTCGCGGCTTGCCTTCGCCGTATCGAGCAGGCGGTTTGCCTCCGCAACCTCGGAGCGCATTGCTTCCACTTCGACTGTCGAATAGCGCCGCCTGGGCGTTTCAATCGTCGTCCGCGCAAATTTCACTTGCGAGTCGCGCGGACCGGAAACTCTCCAATACTGCTTTGCCTGGTAGGCGGTGGACTCAATGTATCCCTCAAATGCGGGTTCGCGCTTGACGGTTTCGACGCGAAGGGCCAATGCCGCCGCTTCATGCCCCAGAATGGAGCCCAGTCGCTCGGCTACGCGCAAGTCACCCGTAAAGCCCTCGACCGGTCCCTGGTTCCCCGCCGCGCCCTGGAAGAAGAGGCACTTGGCTCCAGGCAATGACTGTTCCACGGTGTGCCGCATCGGCCCCGTCCAATCGGAGGTGATCAGCTTGTTGGCGAAGCCCATCACCGTTCCATGGCATTGGAAGTTCACGATCACGGCGAGCGGCTGCCCGGCCGCATTGTCGACCCGCAGAACGATCAGGTCGCGATCCACAAAGCCATCGGGGTTGCGGCCAACGGCCGGAGGATTGCCGCCGGCTGCGCGAAACCTGCGATTGATATTGATGCTGCCGGTGCCCTTGGCGCCATAAATATGGGCCGGCTCCAGACGCGACGCCGCTTCCACAATGGCGCCCGCGATCTTGTCGTACACGGCCTTCCGATGATTTTCAAAGAGCGTCCGGTGGAGGTCCATATCCAGTCCGGGCGGTCCCTTTTCCGGACGCAAGCCGGGTCCCGAGTGGGTATGCGAAACGCCGATACGGATGTGCTCGGCGGGAATGCCCGAGCGCGCCGCGGCGATGGGAATCAGGTCGTTGAACTCCTCGGCCAGTACCGCGTCCAGATCGACCATCGCGAACTTGTGCCGGCCGTCGGAGATGACCAGCGCGGTAGCCAGCAGGCCATAGGGATCGCTCCCCATGGCTTGTACGTGCGTTTGCGATCCCCAGTTCAAATGGGCGATGCCAGATGGCGGTGTGATGGAGACACGGGCGACACCGGCAAGTAACCCCGACGGACCAGCATCCTTGGGGCTTTGTTCCACCACCTGCGCGGCCAGTGGAGCCGCGGCCGCGAGCAGCGCCCACGCCCATGTCTGTCTCATGATGCCGTTCCGTAGTCTTTGATCTTGAGCGTCTTGCCGCCTTGCAGTGCGGACTCATGCGCGATGATACCCGGCGCTGTGTAGGCAACCGCCTCCCAGACGTTGACCGCGGGGTGGCGGTTCTCCGCAATCGCGCTTACGAACTCGTGCGTGAGAAACGTGTGCGAGTTCCCGTGTCCGGTCTTGACCCGCATGGACTCGGGCAGGCGTTCCATGTGGTCGGGTTGCTTGTAGGCGGTTTGCTGCATGACACCTTCCGGATAACCGTTGCTGTCCAGTACTGTCTTGCCTTCCTTCGAGATCTGAAACACCGTATTCGGCGAACCCTCGGGCCTGCTCATGATGTAGGACATCCGGTCGCCATAGAAGAGACCGCGCTCGGTTCCACCGGCAGCGATGTGCCATGAAATCGAGATGCGCGAGGCGTGGCCGCCCGACGTCTTGAAGAACGCGGTCTCACTCCAGAACGGGTTGTGATACATGTTCGTCTTGAGCACTTCGTGGCCATCGCCCCAACCGATGGCGGTCACCTCCGAAAGACGCTCGCCGGTGACCGGAATGATGATGCCTGTGGAATGCGTCGGGTAGTGCATCGGGGCAATGCCATGCCTCCACGTTGGCAGCCCCTGCTTGTCGTACATCAACGGCAGAACGCCTTCGTGATGATATTCCGCCTCCGAGTAGAAGATTGTGCCGAAGCGGCCCTCCTTGGCCCACTCGCGGCAAGTGACCACTTCCGGCCGGTAGTAGCTGGTTTCGGCCATCATATATTTCATTCCGGTCTTCTTCACGGTGTCGATCAGTTCTTCAAGTTCCGCGATCGACATTCCCGCGGGCACGGCGCTGATGACATGTTTGCCCGCCCTCATCGCTTCCACGGCCATCCAGGCATGCAGCGGCGCGGGCGTGAAGACGCCCACGGCATTCAGTCCGGGGTGCTTCAGCATGTTGCGGAACTGATCGTAGGTGTTGCCGCAGCGATAGGTCTCCTGCAGGCGCTGCAGACGATCCGGCCGGATGTCGCAAACGGCAGCCACCGAACAATCGGGGTCCAGATGCCATTGGAAGCCGGAACCGAAGCCGCCTCCGACAATGCCGATCTTGACTTTCTGCCCGCGATTGTAATGCGCCGGTTGCGCATGCAACTGGGACGAAAGCGCGGCGCCCGTCGCCACACCGGCGCCGCGAAGAAGGTCGCGTCTATTCAAAAAGGATCGATTTTGCATCTCTACATTCTCCTGTCAACAGCGGACTAGTGCGCCGGCGCCGCCGGTGACTTTGCTTCCTCAAGCCACCCGGCGAACTGCCGCACGGTGTACTCGATATCGGATTCCGTATGCGCCGCCGAAATGGACCACTGCTTGGTGGCGATCGGGAAGCAATAGACGCCTCGTGCGATCAACGAGCGGCGCATGGCTTCGTCAAGCGGAAAGTCGTGATGGGCGGCCAGGTCGTGCCAATCCACCGGGGCGTGGTCCATGAAATAGACGCAGAACGCCGATCCCTGGCGGACAATCGTGACGGCAAATCCTTCGGCGGCGAACAGCTCCGAGAGTTGAGCCTCGGCGAGCGCACCTAGTTCGTTCAGCCGGCGGAACACCTCGCCGCCTCCCGCCGCCAGCCGACGTATGGTCGCGATCGCCGCGGCCACCGGTACGGGATGGCCGTTATAGGTGCCGGCGAGCAGAACGCGCTTGCCAGGATCGGGGTGGACAAAGTAGTCCATGAGATCCTGCCGTCCGGCGATGGCGGCGAGCGGGAATCCGTTGGCGAGCGCCTTGCCGAAAACGGCCAGGTCAGGCTGCACGCCGCAGATGGCGGAGTAACCGCCCAGGGCGTGGCGAAACCCGGTCTTCACTTCGTCGAAGATCAAGACAAAACCATACTGGTCCGCCAGACGGCGCAGACCTTCCAGGTAGCCCGGTTGGGGCTTCACCAGGCCGATGTTCTGCAGAATCGGCTCGGTGATCAGCGCCGCTACGCCATGGCGTTTGCAGGTCTCTTCCACCGATGCCAGATCATTGAAATTCACCGGATGGACCAGTGCCTGATGCGCTTGCGGTACGCCGGCGCTGATGGGCATATAGGGGTATTCGCCAACCGGCATTCGCGGCCCCAACTGGGCCAGTGGAGTGGCCAGGTTGCAACTGACGTCGTTGTGCCAGCCGTTGTAGCCGCCCTGCATCACGATGATATGATCGCGCCCGGTGGCCGCGCGCGCGGTGCGGAGCGCCTGGTAGGTGGCTTCGCTGCCGGTATTAAGCAGTTGCACGCGGGCGGCGCAAGGCACGGCGTCCTGGATTAGTTCGGCCAACTCGCCTTCCCGCACGGTCGTGCCGGAACCGAACAGACTTGAGCCATCCTGGAGGGTTTCCATGACGGCCTCATTCACATCCGCGTCGTTGTGACCAAGAATATACGGTCCAAAGGCTGCATGGTAGTCGATGTAGCGGTTCCCGTCGGCATCCCACATGTGCGCGCCTTGGGCCCGGAGAAATACTAGTTCGGGCTGGGTCGCACGGTTGATCGAAACCATTCCACCGGGAATAACACGCCGGTTGCGCGCGAGAATCTCGGCGGATTTCTTTGTAGAGATCATCAAGCGAAGCCAGTGTAACCGAGGGGTCTCGCTTGCGGAGATGCTACGGGTCGATTCGTCCAGCTGACTGGACGGGTTCTGGTGACAGTTTGAGGTCGCGCGTGATCCTTCCAACGCAGGACAGCAGCAGCCCCGATAGCCGGTCGGCATTGCCTGCGTGCACCTCGTTGATCGTGCCGGACAAGCTTACGGCCGCAATAACCCGGTTCTCCGAGTCGTGGATGCCCGCCCCCAGGCAGCGGCACCCAATCTCGTCTTCCTCATCCTCCATCGCGAAGCCTCGTTCGCGCACCTTCTTCATTTCCTCTCGCAGCCGGTGCACCGATGCGATTGTGTTCTCGTTGTGCCGGGGCAGGCCGTGCTCGCGCACGATCCGCACAAACGTCTCTTCGTCCACATCGGCCAGCAAGGCCTTCCCGAGCGCTGTGCAATGCACGTCCATCCGTTTGCCGGGCCAGGTGGCGACCCGCTGCGCGCCCGGTCCTTCGGCCTTGTCGATGATGACGGCTTCGTTGCTTTCGAGCACGCCCATGTGGACGGTAAGTGAGGTCTTCTCCGCGAGTTGCCGGATGTGTGGCCGCCCCAGTTCTCGCAAACCGACGTGGGCCAGTGCGGTACCTGCCAGCCCCACCAGTTTGAGGCCAAGCCGGTAGCGTCCTGTCTGCAGAGGTCGCGTCAGATATCCCGCGCGCTCAAGCGTCAGCAATAGGCAATGTGTCGTGCTCTTGGGAATTCGCAATTTCCGCGACACCTGGGGCAACGTGAGTCCTTTCGGCGAATTGCTGAGCAGTTCGACGATGGCCAAGCCGCGTTGGAGCGCGGGAACCGAGGGTGTCCGGATCATGAAAGTATCGACGTCTTGCTCCCTATCTCACGTTATAGCTCTCTGCCCAGACTGTCCAGCCTAATGGACGATGCCTGATGGCGGCATCGGGCTTCTTTCGGTCAGAGGCTACAATGCGACATTCCCATGGCGATGAACCGCGTCGATGTTCTCCTCTTCTTTGGCTACCTTGTGCTGAATGTTGTGCTGGGCATATGGGTATCCCGACGAAAAGACGCGACTGCGAAGGGGTATTTCCTTGCCGGCGAAGGGTTGCCGTGGTATGCGATCGGTGGTTCCATCATCGCCGCGAACATCAGCACGGAACACTTCATCGGAATGGTGGGCGCGGCGTATGCGGCAGGCTTCGTTCTTGCGCAGTGGGAGTGGGGCAACTGGTTCACCTTTTCGCTGCTCATCTGGGTCTTTCTGCCTTACTACATCCGGGGCGGCATCTACACAATGCCCGAGTTCCTCGAACGCCGCTATAACCCCGCTTGCCGGTATATCTATGCCGTGTGCTCGCTGGTGCTGTGGATCGTCGCCCAAATGGCCGCCGTTATGCTCGCCGGTGGCAAGGCGCTACAAGGCATGTTTGGTTTCGAGCCGGCTTGGACGATTCCCGCGCTCGCCATCCTGGCCGGCAGCTACACCATTTACGGTGGATTGTCGGCCGTCGCCTGGACGGACTTTCTCCAATTCGTCGTGCTGATGACTGGCGGATTGATCGTCGCCGTGATCGGCGTCGACAAGGTAGGAGGGCTGCACGCGCTGATGCAGTCGGCACCGGAGAAATTCCGCATCATCTACCCAATGGACGACCCAAACTATCCCTGGCTCGGCGTCTTCGCCATCTTTCTTTCGGTGGGCGTCTGGTACAACTGCACCAACCAGTTCATCGTGCAGCGTTGCCTCGGCGCGAGGAGCGAATGGGACGGGCGGATGGGAGTGGTTTTCGCGGGCTTCATGAAGATCCTGCTGCCGTTCCTGGTGGTCCTTCCGGGCATTGTTGCCTATCGCCTGTACCCCTCGCTGCCCGATCCGGACCAAGCCTACCCGATGCTGGTGCGCGATCTTGTGCCGCTTGGGCTGGGTGGCATCGTCATGGCGGGCATTGCCAGCGCGCTGCTGTCGCATTTGAGTTCGGTATTGAACTCGTGCAGCACCGTGTTCACCATCGACCTCTACCGCCCTTTTCGCGCCAACTCCACCGACAGGGAATTGGTACTGGTCGGCCGGATCAGCGCATTCGTCATTCTGTTGATTGCGACGCTGCTGGCATTCTGGCTCGCGAATGGCAAACACGGCGTCTTCGCACTCATCCAAAACGTCGGTGCCTGGATTGCCGCGCCGATTTCAGCTGTCTTTCTTCTGGGCGTGCTGTGGGGACGGGCGAGCGCGGCGGCGGCAACCACCGTCCTCATCGCCGGGTTTCCACTCACGGCCATGGTTGAATACGTTCTCTTCAAGCAGGTCGCCATGTTCCGCGCCTACGACAACTGGCTGAACCGCACGTTCCTGGTATGGTTGCTGTGCCTGGCAATCATGGGCGCTGTCTCGCTCGCCACACGCGCGCCAGAGGCGAGTCGTGTGGCCGCCATGCTGTGGTCGTGGGACGGCATGCGTCTGCCTGAAAAGGAGCGTGAGCGGAATCGCGGTGTGCGCAACCTGTTCCTCTGGTGGGGACTCTTCATGTTGACCATGGCCGCTGTCTACGCCTATGTCATCTGGTTCCAACTGACGCATTGACCGTCCCGGGCTGCTCGCCGCGTCCGGGACGGCCGCCCCGCGCGTTCTTACCAGTCGGCCACCGAGCCGTCTTTGCGCGTGCAGTTCATAAGAACTTCGGGCTGCCAAGGGTGCTTGGCGGCTTCGGCTTCGTTGATCTCGATGCCCAGGCCGGGACGCGTGGGCGCCAGGGCCACTCCGCCCTGCATAGAGACCGGCTCATCTACGACATCCTGCCGCCACTCCACGTCTTTTCTCACCACTTCCTGGATCAGGTAGTTCGGTGTTGCGAAGCCGACGTGCAACGATGCAGCGGTGCTGATGGGACCTTGCGGGTTGTGGCAGGCCACCGAGATCGCGTACGTCTCGGCCATGGCGGCAATCCGCCGCGCTTCGCTGATGCCGCCGCAATGCGAAACGTCGGGCTGGATGATCGCACACGCCCGCTTTTCGAAAACCTCGCGGAACTCCGCGCGTCCCGTCATGCGTTCGCCGGTCGCGATGGGGAAGGGAAGCGCGCGGGCCACCTCGACGAGCGCGTCGGTATGTTCCGGCCAGCATGGCTCCTCGTACCAGTAGAGATCGTAGTCCACCAGCCGGCGGCCAAACTGGATCGCGGCGGCGGGCGTGGTGCGCGCATGCAGATCGAGCATAATGTCGATGTGGTCGCCGGCCGCTGCGCGCATCGCCGCGACGCACCGCTCGGCGTGCTTGAGCACCGCCGGGCTCTCCACCAGTTCGGCAACGGGAATGGGCATCGCCTTTAGAGCCGTAAAGCCCTGGCTCACGCTGTAGCGAACGCGCTCGGCAAAGTCTTCCGGCTCCGTCGTCTTGTACATCCCTTCCAGCGATCCACCGCCCACGTGATCGTAAAGGCGAAGTTGATCGCGCACGGGCCCGCCCAGCAGTTCACATACAGGGCGGCCGAGTTCCTTGCCCTTGATGTCCCACAGCGCCTGGTCGATGCCGCTCATCGCGCTGAACTTGGTGATACCTCCACGCCAAAAATATTGCCGGTGCATGATCTGCCAGAGGTGCTCCACGCGGCGAGGATCCTGGCCGATTAACAGGACTGCCATGTCCTCAATCGAACCCACCACGCCTTTTGTGTGCCATTCGAGCGTGGCCTCGCCCCAGCCATGGAGTCCCGCTTGATCCGTCTCCACCTTCACGAAGACCCAGTTGCGCATTCGCGCATTCACGACGACTGTTTTGATTGCTGTGATTTTCATTGCTTCAATTCTTGTAGTTGCTCCAGCACCGCGTCGCGCAGGATGTCGGCGACATCCTCGGCGAACGGTGACGTTGAAACCTCATACCCACCCTCGTTGAATGCTTCCCGAGTGGGCAGATATCCAAATCCTCCGTTCGAGTAACCGGAGAATAGAGTGTGCGGGAAGGGAGAGAGCTTTGCGATCTCGGCGCCCGTCTCGGCAAATGGCTCGCCAGCCGTTGCCGCCAACGCGATGCCGCCGAAGGCGATCGACTGGAGCGGCCATCCGATGGACGTCTTACCGTGAAACCGCTTCGAGAGCCCCGCGCGAATTCCTGCCTGCGTTGCCAGAGCGTGCGCGAAGCGAATGGCGTCGTCAGCGGCGCCTCGCTTCCGAACGGCTTCGGCGTCCAACCATAGCATGTTGGCCTCGGCTTCCGCTTTTTCCGGCGTGGGCATCGGACGAACAGGCAGCGGCACCATGCGGTAGGACACCGCCAGGCGGCAGTCGTCGCCGCCGGCAACCACGGGCGAGTAGAGCGCAATCGGCGCGCCGGACTCCTGCACGCCCGCCATCTCGTAGCGAACCGGCGTGGGATCCATGTCGGCGGCCAGCGCCGCGCCGGCCAAACCAAGCGCGCGGCCCCAACGGCGGTACACGCCGTGATCGCCCGTGAACCCAATCTTTGGTCCTAGGTTGCCCGCCGCCCCTTGCAGGAACAGACACCGGGCTCCGGTCTCGCGCTCCATCACCTGGCGCGCCATTCCCGGATAATCCGGTGTGAAACGTTGTGACTGCCATGCGATCGTCGTCGGATGGCAGGCGTAATGCAACAGGTTGGCTACTGGCTCTCCCTGATGTCCGGTGAAGCTAACCACGCGCACGGTGCGGTCCACAAAGCCTGCTTCGTTCACACCCACACCAATGCGCCCGTCTTGCAGCCGCACGCGGCGATTCGCATTGATGGAACAGGCTCCTGCCGCCGCCTGTGCGCGCACCGGTATGAGCGACTGCATCGACTGCCACGCCGCGCCGGCAATATGAGCCGGTAGCGCGTGGAGATAGGCTTCAATCATCGAGCGGCCTTCGCGGATCGCCTCCAGGCGAAACGTGTTTGGACCGGAGTGGGTATGTGTACAGGAAAGGCGGATGTGGGTTCGCGCTAGGCCGGTTGCTGTCTCGACCTCGTCCAGAATGCGCGACGTCAGGACCTCGTCAAACCCGATCGCATCCACGTCGATGACAATGAACCGGCAGTGGCCGTCCGAAATCGTCAACGCGGTGGCGTAGAGCGGCAGGTCCGCGGCAATGCCGCGTTCGTGAAGTTGTGCTCCCCAGCCGCCTTGCGGAGTGCCGGGAGCCGGCGTGATGTCGCTTCGTCCCGTTCCAACGGAAAGCATCAGACGCCAATTATAGTGAGTCTCCCGCGGACCACATCGCCGTGCAAATCGACCCGTCCATCCGGCTGGACGCATTCCCTCTGCCGTGTTGTATGCATGACGGTTCCCCATTACAGTGCAATCACTGCTTCTCAGATCGAGAAACAAAGGAAGGGGCTCGCATATGACGACGGCTACATCCAGGCTCGCATTCACCACGCTTTTTGCGGCATCGGCGTTACTTGCGCAATCCAACGGTTCCATCACCGGCGTGATTCGCGATACCCAGACGGCGCTTGTTGTGGGCGCATCGGTGGTCGCTGAGAACACGGCCACTGGTATCCGGACAACCGCGGCCAGTAACGATTCGGGCATCTACCTGTTTCCCAATTTGCCGGTGGGCCTTTACCGGCTGACCGTGACCCACGGGGGGTTCCAGACGCGGGTGCTGAACGGCGTGCGTCTGCAAGTGGATCAGCGGCTCACTGCCGACTTCGAACTTGCGGTTGCCTCGGTTCAGGAAAGCGTTCGAGTGGAAACGTCGGCCGCGCTGCTGGAGACGACCACCTCGACTCTTACCCAGGTGGTCGACACCAAGCGCATCAATGACCTGCCGCTGAATGGCCGGAATGTCCTTAGCCTTCTCGGATTGCAGGCCGGTGTTACGACGCGTGGTGGTTCGTTGGGCTACGCCAACAGTGCGCTCTATCCGACCGGCGCGGGATATCAAGTGAACAATTCGGTGAATGGCGCCCGAGGCAATCAGACGCTGTATAAACTGGACGGCGGAACGAATACCAACGGCACCCACGGAGTGGCCAACCCGTTTCCCAGCCCCGATGCCGTGCAGGAATTCAGTGTTCAAACCAATGGCTTTTCGGCCGAGAACGGCGGAGTCGTCGGTGGCGTGGTGAACGTAGTCACCAAGTCCGGCACGAACCAGTTTCACGGTTCCCTCTGGGAGTTCCATCGAAACAAGGCGCTGAACGCGCGCAACTTCTTCGCCGCCGACGCCGACGCACTCAAGCGCAACCAGTTTGGCTTTGGAGTTGGCGGACCCATTCGAATTCCGAAACTGTACGATGGCCGCAACAAGACGTTCTTCTTCGGTTCCTATCAGGGGTCGCGCAATCGCAGGGCGCAAGCTGGTTCGCAAGCCACCACGCTGACATCCGCGCAGAGTGGCGGTAACTTGACCGGCACGGCCGTCGCGCGTGATCCACTCACGAATACGCCGTTTGCGAACAATTTGATTCCCGCCTCTCGCTTCGATCCCGGCATTGTGAAGTTCCTCGAATACATTCCCACGGCCACCGACGGCAGCATCTACCGTTTCAACCGCCCCTCGGCGGCCAATGACGATGATCAGTACGTCCTCCGCTTAGACCACTATCTGCCCGGCGGCCACCAACTTACGGGACGAATCACCAAGACCGACTTCCGAAACCCTCCCAACTACCTTGAACGCAACCTCTTCAGCGCGTCATCCGGACTCGAATCGATCGCCGACAACGTGCTGCTCACCTACACCCATGTTGTGCGCAGCAATCTCATCTCGATCAACCGCTTCACCTTCACCCGGCTCACGCTCGACCTGGTGCCCGCCACCGACATTGCCCCCGCCGATTTCGGAGCACGCGTTCCGAGAACCACGCCAGGCAATCTGGTGATGAACATCTCCGGCTATTCCGGCGTCAACACCGGATTCTTCAATAACTCATTCGACAAGAACTACGAGTTCACCTCCGACTGGTCCTACCAGCGCGGCAAGCAGAACCTGAAGTTCGGCCTGCGCATGCTGAAGAGCGTGAAGCGTTCGGCGGGCCAGTTCACCGGAAGCGGCAGCTATACCTTTAATGGACAGATCAGCGGAAACGTGCTGGCCGATCTCCTGCTCGGCCGCCCCAGTACCTTCGCCATGCGGCAGATCTTCGGCAAGGAAATCTATGCGTGGAAACCGGCGGTCTACGTTCAGGACGACGTGCGCCTCACCCCCTACCTCACGATGAACATCGGTCTTCGGTGGGACCCCAACCGCGCCTTCATCGATACCATCGACATGTGGCCCGCGTTTCGTCCCGGCTTACAGTCGCAGCGCTTCCGAAACGCCCCGCTCGGACTCGTCTTCTCCAACGACGCGGGCGTGTCGCGAGGCGTCGCCAACTCCGATCTCAATAACTTTGCTCCTCGCATCGGGTTCGCCTGGAATCCCAACGGCGGGCGTAATCTCGTCCGCGTCGCCTATGGCTTCTTCTACGATCAGGTCTTCGGCCAAACCGCGTGGCGCGCCTCGGCTCCCTACGTTGCCAGCATATCGATCTTCGCGCCGCCCAGCTTTAGCAATCCTTATGGCTCCACGGCGCCCGTTGACCCGGAACAGAATCTCAACCCCGATCCCAACTTTGTCTTCCCCGCCGCGTTCCCATTTGCTTCGATAGAACAGGACTTCCGTAGCGGCATCGTGCAAAGCTACCACCTCACCTTCGAACGCCGCTTCACTAGTTCGCTTGTGGGCCGCGCGGCGTATGTCGGTTCGTCTTCCACGCACCTCATGATGAGCGAAGCCGTGAACGCGGCCGCATTCGTGCCCGGCGCATCGACGGTCGCCAATACCAATGCACGCCGCCCGTATACAGCCTTCGGCAACGTTACCGAGATCCGCGACGGCGCGCGCGCCTGGTATAACTCGCTCCAACTCACTCTGCAAAAGCAAATCGGAAGCGATTGGACTTTCGCCACCAATTACACTCTCTCCAAGTCCATCGACACCTCGTCGTTCGCTCAGGACGGCGGCGTCACCGAAGGGCCGAATCCATTCAACCGCCGGTCGAACAAGGCGGTCTCCGACTTCGACGCGCTGCACCGGTTCAACGCGTCACTGCTCTGGCGATTGCCCTTCTTCACTAGTTCCCGTGGCATTACCAAAGCCCTGCTCGGGGGATGGCAATACAACAACATCGTGAATATCGAGACCGGCCTCCCCTTCTCCATCACCGATACCCGCGACCAGGGGCTTACCGGTATCGGAACCGGTGTGCGTGCCGACCTCATCGGTGACGCCAATCTCCCGGGAGGCCGGTCAAAAGCGGAGCGGTTGCTCCGTTATTTCAACACCGCCGCCTTCGGCCTGCCCGTTGAGGGCACGTTTGGAACGTCCGGCAGGAACATCCTTCGAGGTCCGGGATACTTCAATGTGGATGCCTCCATGATCAAGGAGTTTGCCTTCGGCGAGCAGCGTTCGGTTCAGTTCCGCGCAGAGTTCTTCAATCTGTTCAATCGCGCTAACTTCGGCACTCCCACGAATACGTTGAACAGTCCCAATCTCGGGCGCATCCTCTCGGCGTCCGATCCGCGCATTCTCCAGTTTGGCCTTAAGCTGGCATTCTGATCCATGAAACTGAGCGGCATATTTTTGCTCCTGGCGGCCCCGTTTCTAGCTGGCGCCGCGGACCTCTCACACGACACCCTCAGCCCCGCATATGAGTGGAAGTCGTTTCCCTATAGCTGGAAGGAGCTTCTCGCCGGCGAATACGCCGTCACGCCCGTGCACTGGCAACGGCCGGCCGGTAACCGCCTCCTCGAACACGGCATGAACGCGCGACCGGTTCGGTGGGACAACTCGACTATCCGCGTCTTCTACGGCGTACGCGGGCCGGGAAAGGGCATCTTCTATTTCGATGTCGATCCCGCGAACCCGTCCCGCATTCGATCGGGTCCCCATGGTCCGATCATCGCCACCGGGCCCGCGGGAAGCTACGACGACGACTGGCTAATTGCGCCGGAACCTGTGCGCGTATCGGCCTCGCACATTCGCATGTACTACTCCGCCAAGATGGCCAACCGCCCATTCTTCGAACAGGCATGGAGCCTCGCAATGGCCGAAAGCTTCGACGGCGGCAAGACCTGGATAAAATACTCCGGCAATCCTATTCTGCAAACCGGCGAGTCGGAATGGGAGCGCGGCGCAATCGGGTTTTGTTCGGTCGAGAAAGCGGATGCCGGATGGCGCATGTGGTATCTCGGCACCAACGAGAAGGCGGTGAAGCAGATCGGCTATGCGACTTCGACCGACGGCATTCACTGGAACCGGCATGCGGATAACCCGGTGTTGCCGGTGGATCCGCACAACTATTGGGAATCCATGGCGCTCGCAGTGCCGCGCGTGATCCGTGACGGACGCCTGCTCAAGGTTTGGTACGCCTCCTACGGACCGGGAAGCCTGAATGGCGGGCAAGGACCATATGCCGTCGGGATGGCCGAATCGATCGATGGCATCCGCTGGTTCCGCAGTCCGCACAATCCCGTCATGAAACATTCTGCCGAAGGTTGGGATGCCGTCATGACCGCCTATCCCGGCGTCATCAAGAGTGACCGGAAACACTTCATGTGGTATTCCGGCAACGGCTACAACGGCATCGGATTCGCCGAAGCCTCGCCCCCCACAGGGCATCGATACTACCGAGTCGGCTCCACATCCACGCCCGGCGCGAATTGGAGTGAGTGGCGCGCTTTGGCCGGCGCCGAGCCCGCTCGCGACGGTTACGTCCAGTTCGCCGTATTCAGATCCATCCTTCCTGGCAAAATCTACTTTGCCGGCGACAGTCTCACCGCCGGCCCCGAATCGCATCCTGAGATCCTGGCCCGCATGCTCGCCGCTGGCTTCCGCGTAGATCGATATCCGGTCGCGAAACACGCCGTGAGCGGGGCCAAGATGAGTGCCATAGCGGGTTGGGCGGCGGGAGACCTCGCAGGCACCCACAAAGATGCTGCCGTAGTCGTCGTCCAGGATGCCGGCCTGACGGATCATCCAGTCGAGAAGTTCGAGCTGTCCCTTCGCGCGCTGATTGCGAGCGCGGGCACGCGCCATGTGTTTTTGATCAACCACGCCCTCCGCCCCGCCGGCGCACCGCGCGATTCCCGTGTTGTCGAAGGCCTTCCGGTGGAAAAATGGCACGCGTACTGGCAACAGTCAATCAACCCGTTGTTGGACAAGATTGCGCGCGAGACGGGCGCGGTTGTCATCGACTTCCGCGGCGCCCTGGACGGTTTCCTCGCGAGGTATCCGAACGCGCCGCTGCTAGACGAAGATGGGGTTCACCTCGCACCGGCAGGCAAGTTGTTTCTGGCGATCGTCACCGCCAAGGCGGCCGGATTCTCACGTCAACAACTTGATCTCTCCGGGCATTTTCCGCTGTCGGATTTTCACCGCGACATGCTGAGCTTTGTTTTTGCAGGCAACTCGGGAAACTAGCGGCATAATCACCCAGGGCTTGCGGTCGCGGTTCCTATTCGCCATGTGAATTGCAACGACGGGCGAAAAGATTGGTCAGCGATTCGAGCCTGTGGCGGGACCTGACGAAATCAAATGCCCGCCGCGCCAGGTTCGCGCGAAGATCCTGGTTCGCCAGCAGCGCCGCGCACGCCCCCGCAAACTCGGCAGGAGAACCGCCTAACAGCAATTCCACTCCGTCCGTCACATGCAGGCCTTCTGCCGCGAGCGGCGTGGCGACGACTGGCTTGTGAAAACTGAATGCATCGAGAATCTTGATCCGCGTTCCACCGCCGGCACGAATCGGTGCGATCACCACGTCGGCGCCGTCGTAGTACGGGGCGACATCCGGCACCTCACCCACCACAACTACTTCCGGCTCTAAGCTGAGCCGGACGGGCGCATCGGAAGCACCGGCGCCGGCGATTACGAAGCGAAAGGGCCTTCCCTAGCGCTCGCGAATGAGTGGCAATATCGCGGACTGAAAAAACAGCAGCGCGTCTTCATTCGGGAAGTATGCGAAATTTCCGATGAAGAACGGTGTTGGCAGTCTTGTGGACCGTTGTGGGGGCGCGTTGCCGGGAATCCGGACGGCGTTAGGGATGGTGACAGCGGTAGCGTGACAGTGGTTGGCTTTAAGCTCGGCGCGATCCTCGTCCGAACAAACCCAAACCTCATCAAAGCGGGGCAGCCGCTCGCGTTCAAGCCGCAGATGCTTCCCGGCTTCGATCGAGTGGATCCGCGCAGAAGCAGAATTTCCCGCTCCGCGATGGAGCTCAGCAAGCCGGGCATGAGTCTTTGATTCGATGTCGCCGAGATCGAGCGTGATGCGCTTCGGGCGCGTTCCCTTCGAAAGAGCCAGATGGGGCCGCAAGAAGGCGGCCATGTGTAGCCTCGATATGTGGACCGTTTCGAATGCTACGTCTTGATACACCTTTGCCGCCATGGCTACAGCCTCGTCGGCGGCGGTGTTTTCGAAAAAGGTGAGAGGGCTCGCGAGTTCGGCGGCAAGCAGGCTTTCAGGATCGCCGCGCCAGCGCAATCCCCGATACGCCTCATGCTGAACTTCGTCGACGCGGCAATACTCCACGCGCTTGCACCATTCGACGAAATCCTGTTGGCGCTGTTCCGGGACGCCCCGGAATTCACGATCAGCGCATACACATCATGAGTGGACGCTAGTACCTCTACCAGAATTCCGCCGCGCATCACCGTGCAACCGCCTGTGCGGGCGGGCCAGCGCCGGGTGAGGTACAACAGCTTCGGCTTGCGTGCGGGCATTATGCGATCACTCGAAGCGGCCGCGCGAGCGAGACGGCTCGCCAGGTTTCTCGTATCGGCGGCTCTCCTCGGTCCGTCCCAGTCCGAGAGCACAGGCCGCAAGCGATTGGTACGAGAGTTCGCCGAACAAGCGCCGGTCGTAGCAAGCCCAATATCCGAAATCACTCCGTCGACCCCGTTCGAGAATGCTCTCAAAGCACCCGGGGGGCGTCCTGAAACTGGCCCTGCTGGATGAGCCAGTGCCCGCGTATCCAACTCAATTGCAGGTTCCCGGGAAAGTGGCACGTTGCCTCGGCGAGCAAATCCGCGGCATCCAGTCGCCGCGCAACAAGACGGGACAACTGCCCGAGGTAAAGCGCGCAATCAACCGGATGCAACTTGTTCTTAGCCGCCAGTGCCTGCAGCGCGTGCATGCGAGCGCCGGCCGCGAGCCCATCGTTTCCGGTCGCCTCATAAATGTCGGCGGCATGACCCCAGATGAACGCCTTATCCGGGTGATCCGGCTTGTCTTCGAGGAGCCGCAGCAGCAGCGGATGATTGCGCGCATACTTGTGTCTCTGGTCTCCCAGGTAGCCGGTGTGCTCAAGAGGCATGGGAAAGCAGCTGGTCCTCGTTCCAGTCGCCGCGCGTAGCAGCGACGGCGGAATCGACTCGTGGATCACCGTGGAATGGCGCACCTCGGAATGCTTCTGGAACAATTTCATCTGCCAGTTTGGAGTGAGCCCCGGATGGCGCCGCAGAACAACGTAGTAGGCGCAGATGTCCACAGCTGAGAGCAGTTGTCGAAGCCGGGCGCGTGGGAAAGGCTGGACGACTGCGTCGGCGTCGATCTGCAGAATCCATTCCCCGTGAGCGTGTCGGAGGGCTTCGTTGCGGAGCGCGCCAAAATCGCCCGTCCACGGAAGTTCGAAAACGAGAGCCTTATACCTGCGGGCGATTTCCGTCGACCAGAACAATCTCATCCACAAGCGGCGCGATACTCTCGAGCCAGGCAGCCAAACGGCTTCCTTTGTCGCGCACAATCAGGCAGGCTGACAGGAGGAGGCCGCCATCTTTGCCGGCCGTTGGCGGCGTAGAAGTGGTTGCCGTCAACTGTTTTTCCCGCGATGGAAGATCATCCACAGCCTGATAGGTTCGCCACACGCCGACAGGCAGCGCGGATAAAACGTTAACGCTTTCGCGAGGCCGTTCGGTTGCAATGTTTGGAGGGGATGCGGTATTTGCCATCAGGTTGCGGTGCAGAGGCCGGACACGCGCTGCCCACGCGTTTCGATTGGCTCCACGCCCGGACTAATCTCTGGTATGCGCAATTGTCTTGTAACGGCATCGGTCCCGAGCCGATGCCTTCCATCGCCTCCGAGGAGCCTCAAGGCTCTACCGGTCGGGCGTCACCGCGAGATAGACAGAGGCGGACCGCCCCTCCGGGTCGCTGGAAACTAAAATCTCCACCAGTTCGTTCTTCTCACCGTAGTGGCCGCTCACATTGATCTGGTAGAGGCCCGAGAAGCCGGGCGCGATCCCCGCGTAGAGGATGTTGCCGATGCTGAGCGTCGGACTGAAAATATAGATCAGTCTCGACAGGGCGGCTGCTTCCACGCGAATCTGGCCTGGACTGGTAACAGGTCTAGTCTCGCCCAGCCCGACCGCGAACAACGTGATCGGCTCGAAGTACCGTGCAGGTCGGGTAACGACTCCGGGAATAGCTCCCGGCGGCGCGATCAATTCGCCCGTGCGTGCCGAAATTGCGGCAGCCAGGCGTTTGCCGTCGGCCGTAGTACCAAACGACAACAACTCCGAGGACCGCTCGGCAAGTTCAACCGTCAGTTCGTTGGTCACTGCCGGAGTACTCGAACTGCAGTTCCGCAGCAGGCGCACGCGCGCCGTGCCCGCAATTCCCACCGAGGGAAATACAAAATTGATCTGACTGGGCGTTACCAGCAGCATCGGCGCGCGCGCGGAATTTACCTCGACACACACGTCCGCCAGGATGCCCGGCACTTGCAGCCCATTCAAGTCGTCGTAGCCCAGCACCCGCATCGTACCCGGCGGCGCCAGGTCCTCTCCAAATACCGTCACCAATCCATTGGCTGAGAACTTCTTCATCGGCGGATCGCTGAATCCCGCGCCCACCATAGACTCTTCAAAGAGGACCGGACGTATCCCGCTGACAGCCGCCGTAGCGTACACGGTGAACTCTGCGCTACCGTACGTTGCACTCGAAGCCCGAATGACAGCTGGTCCCGGTGTTGGTCCCAACGTCACGTACGTCCACGCTTCTCCCTTTGCGTCAGTCTTGCGTTCCTGGTATGAGATGCGTGCGTCTCCCGAGATCACCTGGAACTGAACGAGTTCCCCGATGAGCGGTGTCTTCGACGGCCACAGGATGGCAACCTTCACCGGTGTGCCGAGCGAGCGTCCGGCCGGTCCGGTTTGATCCATACCACCGGCAGCGGCCAACCGGGGGCCCGCGCTGGCCTGCATTTTGAAGACACGCCGGTAGTTCAGATCGGAGGCATAAAGGTTGCCGTTCGCGTCGATGGCAATGTCCATAACGTACATTGCAACGTTGAGCGCTGGTCCAGTAGAAGAATAGTTCTGCGTACCGGTCGGAACACCGGCAATGCGCCATACCGTTCCATCGCGTTCGACGCGATAGATTTGGGTGAACCCTCCGACGAAATAGAGCAGACCTTCGCGGTCCCACGCAATTTCCGATATCTCGGGAGCAACCGCGGTGGCGAACCGGTCGCCGTTTCTTGGCTCCCCGGTGCCCGTTGGCGTGTTAAGCGAGCGCAGGATTCCATTGGCATCTATGTAGCGAATGATATTGCGGCCCGACTCGGTGAAGTAGACGAGACCATCCGGGCCAACGGCAACGCCGCGCGGCATTCGGAGCGTGGCTCGATTTGCCGGAACGCCATCGGGCGAGATCCCGCTCTCAAGATGCAGACCCGCAAGTCTGGTTACCTGGCCCTGAGGAGTGATCCGCCATATGCCACTGGATGGCAGGCTTCCCGCGATGAGGTTGCCTTGACGGTCAATTGTGGTGGAGTCGAATGCAACCAGCTCGAAACTGCCGGTTTGCGCCCGGTACGTTGCGCTTGATAAGACTTGTCGCAGGTTCCCGCGCGAATCGGATAAACAGATGGCACCCTCGGGAGCGTGTGTCGTCCAAATGTTTCCTTGCGAATCCGCCGTCATGGAATAGACGTGGCCGATGTCGCTCTCCGCGGCCGGAGCGGGGACGCACGGATTGGAAAATACCTGCATGCCCGTGCCCGCGGCCGTGCGGATCGTGCCGGTCGAATCGACGGCGCGGACTCGGTTCGCTTGTTCGTCGTGAACATAGACATCGCCATTGGCGCCGATCGACAAGTCTTGCGGTTCCACCAGCGCGGCTTGCGTGGCCGGCCCGCCGTCACCGTACCCGCCACTTCTGCCCGCCACTACTCTTAGGCGTCCATCCGTATCGATCCGATAGAACTGCTTCAGGTCGGAGCAGGCAATCACAACGCGGTTCTGCGGGTCCACCTGCAATTGGTTTACGTTGCACAACCTAACATCGGTAGCGAGCCGGCCCTCCTGGAAGGGAAGCCGTCCGCGGCCCGCAATGGCGACGAAGGTTCCCAGTTCCGTGCGCAGCACAATCTGGCGCAGTCCACGATCGAGGAAATACACGCCGCCATTGGGCGCCGCCTGCGCCAGCGCGATTCCGCTGGACCAGCCGGCAGGCGGTGTGAACGCCGGAATCTTGTATAACTCGGACGCGTCTACCAGTAATTCAACGCGGCGCTGACTATTGACTCGATAGATTCGCGAGTACCGCGAGGAGAGGAAATACACTCGGCCCTGGCTGTCCAGCGATACTTCCGTTGGGTACGAAAGCGGAGCGGAAAATGCCAGTGCGCCAACTTGCGCGTCGCCCTCGGTGCCGGAGCCCGCCACCGTCTCCAATCTTCCGTCTGCACTCACCCGGCGAATGCGATGATTTGGTTGATCGCTGAAATAGACTAAGCCGTCCGGACCCAGCGCCAAGGTGGTCGGCCGGATATCGGCATCCTGGATGGACGTGCCGTCGGCCGTCGAACGTTTGTTCTCGCCCGCCCAAATCGTTGAGCTGCCCGTCTTCGGGTCGGTCCGCCGAATAGAGTCGTGACTGCCGGAAAGCGCATAGACAGCACCATCATTGCCCACGATAAACCGGAGGCCCTGGTCTGCATTAGCCGAGTGGTACTTCAGTTCTCCATTCGTCAGGCGCACTGTCATAAAACGGCGGCCGTCTCGGAAGTACGAGTCGCCTCCGCTACCAATGAAAAACGATTGCGCGAAGAGGAACTGTGCCTGCGTTGCCGGACCTTCTAACGACGGAAAGCCAGGAGTGGTGGGATTTCCGACAAATGGATAAATTTCAAAGGCCGGCGGCTGCGCAACGGCGCTGAGCGAGACGGTAAGGAGCAAGGAACGTAATTTCATGAATATGGGCCATGTTGCGGCCTCAACTTTCTTATTTTACTCTACCTAATTTGTGATGTGTCGGGTCCGCATGTTACTCTCAGTTGAGTCTATTTTACTGCTAATATTGCCTGCTTATTCATTCCATGCGGATTCATTTATGTTTTGTGCTGGTTACATGTTGCGCGCTTCCGGCCTCGTCTCAGTCCACTTCGCCCGTAGTTGATAGCCATTACCCTCCCGCCGGAGGTACCGGTGTTGCGCTGAATGCCAGCCTCGCCCTGCGCTTCACCGCCGTCTTCCAGCCGCAATCCTCCCAGTTCACTTTACGGCAGGCAGCGAACAGCGCGGCGGTGCCGATCACACTCGACAGAACCTGGAGCGATCAGGATTCTCTCGAAGTCATTGTGAAGCCATCGGTGAACCTCGCGCCCTCGACGCGCTACCTCTTCACCGCCACCGTGCCCGCCGGAACGCATCAGTTCGATTTCACCACCGGCACCACGCTCGACACATCCGCCCCGCGCCTCGTGTCCCTCACCCCCGAGCCCTCCAGCGGAACGGCAAGCCCGTTCGGACCATTCCGCTTCGAGTTCAGCGAGCCTTTGCTCTACCCTCCCTGGGGCATCACGCTTGTCGACGGTTCAGGCTGGGTCGTTTCGACTAACGTCAATTCACGTCTTTCGAGCGATCGCCGGTCGGCGGTTGTAACCCACTTCCCCTCCGGTCAAGTTTCAAGAATTCTCACCGTGCGGTTCGATCCCGCCCGCGTGTCCGACTCGGCCGGCAACCTGGCTTCCGGCGACCCCGGCGCCACTCCCATCGAGGCGCGTTTTGTCACATCGCTCGCGCGCGACAGCGGCGCACCGGTCCTGCTCGCTCACTATCCCGAAGCCAGCGCCGAAGCCATCCCCACCGGTGCCGTGGTTCAGCTTCTCTTCGATCGCGAGATGAATGCGGAATCAGTCCTGCAGGGCGGCATCGTTCTTAGCACCGGCGCGCGCACGCTGCCCGTCCAGGCGGCGGTATACGGCCGTGTGGTTCTATTGCGCGGCGTCTCGTTACAGCCGTCGATGACCTACCGCGTGGCTCTTACCGGCAAACTCGCCGATTCGTCCGGTATCGCGTCGCAAACCCCTCTGTCGTTCGAATTCTCTACGGGTTCCGCGCCGATCGTTCCCTCAAATGAGCCATTCTCCTACTCTCCGTTCACCGACGAAAACAACCTCGCGCCCGTAAATGCACACGTGGCGATCCGCCTTTCCCGGCCGCTGCCCAATTACGCCGCGCTGCTCTTGCGCGAAGTCCGTCCCGCCCGACACGGTGTGCCTGCCTACGACCGCCTTGCCACGACGCCCGTTTTGCTCAACGGTAACCACACCGTCGTGCTTGCTCCGGACTCCGAATGGCCCGCCCTAGCCGACGTCACCATCGATCTCCAGAACCTCTTCGATGTCACCGGCAATCAGGTGGAGAGCAGCGTCGTGAGTTTCCGCACCAGTGCCGTCCGCGATGACGAACCCCCGGCCGTCCGCGCCACCACGCCCGCCAACGCCGCAACCTCGGTTCCACCCAATACTTCCCTGCTGCTGGCGCTCGATAAAGATGTGGGCGTGCAGACTCCAGCGGCCGCGGTGCGACTGCTGCAGAACGGCGAACCCGTCGCTGGCACGTGGACCCTCCAGCGTTCGAGAATCGAGTTCAAACCCGCACGCGTCCTGGACCCGGATACAGACTACACGCTGGAATGGGAAGGCATCCAAAGCGTAGCAGGCGTCGCCGGACCGGCGGGGAGTCTCTGGTTTCGCACCGGTTCCAGTACGGGCTTTCCCGCCGAGCAGTTTCGCCTGACTCGCTCGACGCTGCAGGAGGGCGCACCTGCCTCGTGGCAGCCGCTCGAATTCGAATTCAACCTGCCCCTCCGCCCCGCCCACGCCGCCGCATCCGTCGCCGTACGCAGGCCAGTTTTGGGTAGCTCGGAAGCGGTTTTTACCCAACCCGTTCGTGTCGAAGTGGAAGGCTCGCTGATGCGCGTCCACCCGCTCGCCGCCTGGCCCGCCGGAGTCGACTTGAGCCTCCAAGTCGGCGCCTACGACGCGTACGGGCGCCTCAGTAATCTCACCGCCGTTTTTCAAGTGCAACCCGGGCCCGGACCCCGCCCCGAGATCGCCTGGATCGAGCCTCCGCCCGGAACCTCGCTCACGCCGAACACCATCATCCGTGCGGGGTTTTCAGAACCCATGCTCGATGCCAGCGCCGTGAACGGCACGATCAGTCTGCTCGGCTCGTCCGGATCAACCCTTCTCGGCCGCATCACCTGGAGCGACGACCGCCGCTCGGTCACCATTCGC
>CAYUZM010000001.1:0-27391 GCA_964449665.1 uncultured Solibacteraceae bacterium | reverse complement strand
CGGAAGGGGCGGGGTTTTGAGGGAGAGCAACGTCAGAATCTGGGGGGGCGCCTGGCCGGTGAGATCGAACGGCTGCTGGCCGGTAAGCAGGAAGTACATCAGGCGGCCGAGCGAATAGGCGTCGCTTGAGGGCGACAACGGTTCACCACGTAACTGTTCGGGACTGGCCCAGGCGGGCGTCAACGCTTCTAGCGTCATCTCGCCGGCGTTCGACGATTCCGGATCGATGAGGCGCGCGATACCGAAGTCCAGCAGTTTGGGCTGGCCTTCGGCGTTCACCAGGATGTTGTGCGGCTTGAGATCGCCGTGGACGATGAGGTTGCGATGCGCGAAGGCGACGGCCGATGCGATTGCTTCCAGGATGCGGAGTTTTTCGGCGAGCCCCGGCTTCTTGGTTTTGACGTACTCGTCGAGCGGGATGCCGTCGACGAATTCGGTGACCAGGAACGGCACGCCGTCGCGCGCGATGCCGCCGTCGATCAGGCGCGTAATGTTGGGATGCGACAAACGCGCCAGAATCTGGCGCTCCATGCGGAAGCGGCGGTGGACGTACTCATTGAGCACGCTGACGCGAATCAGCTTCAACGCCACGCGCATGGGAAAGCCGTCGACTTCGCGCGAAGCCAGATAGACGGCGCCCATGCCGCCCTGGCCGAGCAATCGTTCCAGCTTGTAGGGACCGATTTCCTCGCCCACGCGCGGGTCCGGAAGCGTCTTCATCTCCTGCGTATTCAGGAAGGTGCCTGCTTCGGTATAAGAGGAGAGCAGCGAATCGACTTCGTGGCGCAGGCTGAGTTCGGTTCCGCAGGCATCGCGCAGATACACTTCGCGCTGCGATGCTGGCACGTCGAGCGCGCCAGCGAGAATCGATTTCACTCGTTGCCAACGGTCCGGCGTCATGGCTGCCGTGGCACGGGGCGCCCGGCCGTGCTACTCCTCTCCCTCCGGTTTGCGCGAAATCTCGCGGAAGAGCCATGCGCGCGCGGCGGCCCACTCGCGTTTCACGGTGGCGGGCGAGACGCCAACCACCTCGGCGGTCTCTTCGATCGACAACCCGGTGAAGAAGCGAAGTTCTACGATGCGGCCTTGTTGCGGGTCAAGCTCGGAGAGGCGCGTGAGCGCGTCGTTCAGCGAAAGGATTTCGATGTCGCGTTTCTCGGGGACGCCGATGGCCTCGTCGAGCGACAATACGCCCGCGCCGCCGCCGCGCTTTTCGGCCTTGTGGGCACGCGCATGGTCCACCAGGATGCGGCGGATCATTTGCGCGGCGATGCCGAAGAAGTGGGCGCGGTTCTGCCAGACGACGTTTTTTTGGTCGACCAGCTTCAGATAGGCTTCGTTCACCAGCGCCGTACTTTGCAGAGTGTGATCCTGCCGCTCGCGCCGCATATAGCTGGCGGCCAGGCGCCGCAATTCGTCATACACCACCGGCGTCAACTGGTCGAGCGCGTTCTGATCGCCCTTGCTCCAGTTGTCCAGAAGTATCGTCACATCCGGTATTTGCATGGCCGTTTTCTTTTCTCGTAGCCTCATTGAGCCAGTTCCTCTACCCATCCACGCGTATTTGGGCGGAAGAGAAACCAGCGTAGTTCTTTATTCTAATGTCTCCGCGCCCCGCGGCACTACTGCCGCAGGGGAATAGGGGAGTTGTGTGCCCCGGCGAGCGGCCGGCGCATGGCACAATTTTTCGGCCGCCGCCCATCCTACGGGGGCCGATGCAAAACTCGATACGCTTGCCGGAATCGTCATCATACTCCCGGCAGCCCATCGAGTCGGGTGGGCTGTACCTCCGAACGGCTCACCCTGCCTCACGCTTTCTTGGATTTCTAGCGGATGCTCATTCCGTAATAGATGAGCCATAGCAGGAAAAAGCAGGCGTAGAAACTGCCTTCGCCGGGATTGGTACGCATAACTGACCAAACCACTCCGGCCAGTGCCGCCGCGACGCCGGCGGCGGTGGCGTGCAGGAGCACCCGTCCTCCG
Source organism: uncultured Solibacteraceae bacterium (assembly GCA_964449665.1). Taxonomy (GTDB): domain Bacteria; phylum Acidobacteriota; class Terriglobia; order Bryobacterales; family Bryobacteraceae; genus JAFLBB01. The sequence continues at coordinate 25,408 of CAYUZM010000001.1, read as the reverse complement.
GCGCCGGCCACGGTTACCAGCATGGCTACGAGTAGCGCAGGGATGCCGACGGTCAGCGCTGTGCGCAACAGGTCTTCTGCGCCCGACCCGCTTCGGTAAACATCGAAACCCTGCCCAACGACGAGAATCAGGCCGAAAGTGAGCAGGCCGAGGACGCAGCCGATTCCGAGTATCCAGCGGAGAAGGGTGAGCATGTCAGGCGTTTATGCTATCGCAGCGGCGCGATGCAATCATTGATTGCATCTGCTAGGTTGAAGGCATGGCTAGCATCACGATCCGTCGTCTCGACGAGAGAACCAAGGAGCGACTGCGCGCACAAGCTTCGCGCCATGGCCGTTCGATGGAAGAAGAGGCACGTGAGATTTTGACGATCGCGGTCGCAACCCAACCTTCTGTCACCGAAAATCTCGCGGAAGCAATTAGGAGGCGAATTGAGCCTCTCGGCGGCCTCGAACTCGACATCCCCCCTCGAAGACCGATGCGCGAACCGCCTGACTTCAACCGATGATCATCACACTTGAGGCGCCACTGTCTGTTAGGCCGCATAGACGGTACAATATCTTGCGCCTCAGATCCAAACCGTAGTATATTTGGTGGTACTGACCCTTGTATTGGGCGTCTCGGCGATCAGGGCAACCTGGGCGCTTCGGGCCCAAGTCAGCGGCGAGGCGCAAGTCTCGATTGAGCGAACCGGGCCTCACGGTAACGTCGCTGGGTTCAGGAGTGACGCGTCCGGCATGAATCTAGTCGCAACCTGCACCGTTCATGGTGACTGTTGGGCGGCTGGCAGCTTTAATAATCCGGGCGGCGAAGGGAGATGGCGGCAGCGCTTGCAGGTCATACCCAAAAAGCTACAATAGTAGTAGGAGGGATTAGAGCGATGTATGCTATCGGCAAAAACGCGCCAGCTTGGTGCGGCGACAGTGGGCTTGCGCCGTCAAGCTGACTGTTGCACTGACCCTTGTATTGGGCGTCTCGGCGATCAGGGCAACCTGGGCGCTTCGGGCCCAAGTCAGCGGCGAGGCGCAAGTCTCGATTGAGCGAACCGGGCCTCACGGTAACGTCGCTGGGTTCAGGAGTGTGCTGTCGGACGGGTCAGGCGAACCAACAGACCCAATGGACAGATGAAGAAGAGTCTAGCGCGACAAGTTCGATCCCGAAGGGTTATTGAGAGCGCGTGGCGCGCAATCTCCAGAAATGCGAGGGTGTCAAAGTCAGATGACACGCGCAAGGAGGTTGAAGAGTTTGAAAAGAATCTCACCACCAATCTCCGCAGGCTAATTGAGCGGCTTCAAAAGGGGCGATTTGAGTTCCCACCTGCCCGAGGCGTAAAGCTCCCGAAAGGCGGTAGGGTTGGGTTTCGCCCGCTCGTAGTGGCCAAGATCGAATCACGTATCGTACAGCGCGCGATCCATGATGTTCTTGTCGACGTCCCGGCTATCGCAAAGTATGTTGACACTCCACATAGTTTCGGCGGTGTAAAGAAGCGTGAATCCGCTACGACTGCGGTACCTGCGGCGATCAAGGCCGTACTCGATGCAATCGGCAACGGTGGAAAATTTGCAATCCGTTCCGACATCTCCGAGTTCTTTACGCGTCTCAAGAAATCGGCGGCCATTAAGGTCGTCGTAGATAGCGTGCCGAACGAGGATGAATTCTGTTCGCTTTTCGAGAAGGCAATTGCAGTAGAGCTCCACAATATGGCGGCATTGAAAAAGGATGCGGCTAAGTTCCCATTGGAGGATATTGGTGTCGCGCAGGGAAACGCTCTCTCTCCCCTGATCGGCAACTTGGCACTCTATGAGTTCGATCAAGAACTCAATAAATGCTCTGATGTTCGCTGTATCCGATACATCGACGATTTCATCATTCTCGGCCCCAGCAAAGAAGTTGCTGAGAATACTTTTGCCAAAGCAAAGCGAATGCTCAGTGAGTTGGGGATGACAGTTTCTGACGAGAAGACAAAAAGAGGGAGTACATTTGAAAAGTTCGAGTTTCTTGGAATTGAACTCGCTAGCGGGCTACTCCGTCCAAGCAGGCAGGCCCAGGGGCGTCTGCTAGCTCGCATAAAGACGACGCTGAGGCAGAGCGAGATGGCGATTCGATCGCACCACCGCAGCGGACAAGTCGATAAGAAAAACGCGCTGATCCAAACACTAAAGCGTGTGGATGGAATCATGCAGGGCTGGGGCAAGCATTACAAATTCTGCAACGACGGGAAGTGTTTCGAGCACCTCGACTCACAAATCGCCGCGGAACTGAGACGCTATCTTTCGATCTACGGCGACGCCAGGAGGAAGTCAGACGAAGCTGGGGCATGGCGCTTGATCGGCATCCAGGCGCAATCGCAGATTAATAGAGACGACCATTTTGAATGGCCTAAGCAAGCTTGACGAATGATTGGCTCAACGGCTCTCCCCCACCGCGCCGGAAACGCAATCTCATCGCCTCCAATTTCCCTCGTGCTGGGGTCACGCCGACTCTTCGCTACCCTTCGAATTCCCTTCCCCCCCGCCATCCGCTATAATGACTATTTGTTGCCATAGGCGGCCGCCGACGTGTGTCTGCGCGCGCCCCCGCTAGGAGTCGGCATGTTCCTCAGTGTAAAGGAGTTAGAGCTTGGCAAAATCCAGTTCGACCTCCATTTGGCGCCGGGGACGTTCGATCTCCGGCCGGGCGAGCTGCTGCAGCCCAAGCCGGTGCATGTCTCGGGTGAGGCTGAATATCGCCCCTCGACGGCTCAGATCCGCCTCCGGGGCCAGTTGTCGGGCGAAGTCGAATGCGCCTGCGACCGTTGCCTGGAGCGATTCACCGTTCCGGTCAGCACGCAGTTCGACCTTGTCTACGAGCCTCCGGAGCACGCTCCGGAGAAGGCGGAAGTCAGCCTCACGGCCGACGACGTCGACGTTGCGTTTTACGATCATGGCGGGCTTGAGCTCGCCGACGCGGTTCGTGAACAGATTTTGCTGCTGCTCCCCATGCAGCGGCTCTGCCGCGAGTCGTGCCAGGGAATCTGTCCGGAGTGCGGTATCAACCGTAATGAGCAGCAATGCCATTGCAGCCAGCCGCGCACCGAAGAACGTTGGGCCGCGCTTCGGGACTACCATCCCAACCGCGCCCACAAATAAAAGGAATTAGTCAGGTAGCATCATGCCGAATCCAAAACGACGCCACTCCAAGCGCCGCACCTCGACCCGCCGCGCCCATGATTTTCTGAAGAAGCCCGCCATTGCCGAGTGCCCCGAGTGCCACCAGGCGATGGTGCCGCACCGCGCTTGCCCGCACTGCGGCAAGTACAAGACCCGCGAAGTCATCGAAGTCCAGGAGTAGACCGCCACGGCCTCTCACATGGTCACCATCGCCGTCGACGCCATGGGTGGGGATAACGCCCCGCACATCGAAGTCGAAGGGGCTCTTGCGGCGTCTTACGCCTATGGCGTCAAGATTCTCCTGGTGGGCCGTGAGGAGGTGGTGCGTCCGGAACTGGACAAGCATCCGGGCTGGAAGCAGCTTCCCATCGAGATCGTCCATGCGTCCGAGGTGATCACCATGGACGACTCGGCCGCCAAGGCCGTGCGATCGAAGAAAGACTCCTCGATTCGTGTCGCCAGCCGGCTGGTTCGCGACGGTGTCGCCGATGGCGTCGTTTCGGCGGGAAATACCGGCGCGGTCATGGCGACGGCGAAGATGGTGCAGGGCATTGTGCATGGCGTGGAGCGCCCATCGCTGGCGACAACGCTTCCGACGCGCAACGGCAACCCGGCCGTGCTGCTCGACGTCGGCGCCAATGTTGACTGCACGCCCCGCATGCTGGCCCAGTTCGCCGTGATGGGCGAAGTGTACGCACGCAACATTCTCCACCTGGAGAATCCGCGCGTGGGTCTGCTCTCGATCGGCGAAGAGGAGCACAAGGGCAACGAACTCACCAAAGCGGCCACGCCGCTGCTGAAAACGCTCCCGATCAATTTTATCGGGAATGTGGAAGGCCGCGATTTGTATAAAGGAAGCGTGGATGTGGTTGTCTGTGACGGATTCACGGGCAATGTCGCCCTAAAGATCAGCGAAGGCGTTGCCGACCTCGTCACGCATACGTTGCGCGAATCGCTCACCTCGACCGCGTTGGGGAGAATCGGCGCTTTTTTGGCGAGAGGCGGATTCCGGAAGTTCAAACGACGGATCGACTATTCTGAGTACGGTGGTGCTCCCCTTCTGGGTGTTAAAGGCGTCTGTATCATTTGTCATGGCTCTTCGAATGTCAACGCCATGAAGAACGCCATCCGCGTCGCCGCCGAGTACGCGCGGGAGAAGCTAAATGAAAAGATCGAGGACGAACTGCACCGCTGGACCAACTCTGGAACCGCTGCTTCGGCGGACTAGCTTACTCTTTTTTTTCGCCGTTACTACTTTCGCCCAGTCCCCCACCAAGCATCCTGTTGCCTGGGAGCTCACCGCCGAATCCCAGCCGATTGCCGCCCATGGAACGGTGATTCTGCAATTCAAAGCCACCATCGATGAAGGCTGGCACCTTTACTCGCCCACCACACCACCCGGCCCGATCCCAACAGAATTGAAGCTCGACGAGAATCCGGCGGTCGCCTCGTTCCAGGTCTATCAGCCGGCGCCCGCGAAGAAATTCGACCCGAACTTCAATAACGAGGCGCAGAGCTTTGAGCACGAAGTCGTGTTCCTGATCGAAGCGAAGCTGGGCGCGAGCGTGCCCGAGGTTTTGGAACTTGCCGCGTCGTCGCGCTACCAGGTGTGTTCGGATAAGATCTGCCTGCGGCCCGTGCGCAGGAGCGCGACGGTTTCGCTCAACACAAAGGCGCCGGGCGCAGGCGCGGTGGCGCGCGCGATTCCGGCTGGATATACGGCGCTTCCAGCGGGCGGCGGCAGCGCGGCCACGGCTCCGGCCAACCCGGATGCCGCGCCCGCCGCAGCGCCAGCGCCCAAGGAGAGTCTGCTCGCGTTCCTGGCGGTCGCCTTTGGCTTCGGGTTGGCTTCGATTTTCACGCCGTGCGTCTTCCCGATGATTCCATTCACGGTCTCGGCCTTTCTCGGCGGCAGCGCCACGCTGACCGCTCCTGGCCAAGCGTCCGCGCCCGCCGGGAGTCCCGTACCGAAAGCGCTCACCTTCTGCCTCGGCATCATTCTGATCTTCACGGCGTTGGGCCTGGGCGCGACAGCGCTACTTGGCCCGTTTGGCGTTGTGCAGATCGGCTCGAATCCCTGGGTGAACAGTTTCATCGCGCTCGTCTTCGTCGCCTTCGGACTGAGCCTGCTGGGCGCGTTTGAGATCACGCTGCCGTCGGGGCTGGTGAACCGGATGAACAACGCCTCGCAAGGATCGGGCCTGCTGCCGATGCTGCTGATGGGCCTCACGTTCGCGCTCACCTCGTTCGCCTGCGTAGGTCCGTTCATGGGTACACTGCTCGCCGCCTCGGTACAGGGTGACAAGCTGCAACCCGCGCTCGGCATGTTGAGCTTCGCCACCGGACTCGCCACGCCTTTCTTCTTCCTTGCGCTGTTCCCCGGATATCTGAAACGGCTGCCGCGTTCCGGCGGGTGGCTGATGCGCGTAAAAGTCGTGATGGGCTTCCTGGTGCTCGCCGCCGCCGTGAAGTACTTCTCCAGTGTCGACGTCGTGATGCACTGGGACCTGCTTTCGCGCGAGCGCTTCCTCGCCGCGTGGATCGTGCTTCTCGCTTTGCCCGGCCTCTATCTGCTCGGGTTCCTGCGCATGGAAGGCATCAAGAGCGACGAGACGGTGGGCGTGGCGCGCGCGCTGGTGGGCGCGGCGTTTCTGATCGTGAGCGTGAGTCTGCTGCCGGGCATGTTCGGCGCGCCGCTTGGGGAACTGGACGCCTACATCCCGTCGCCGAAGTCGTCGCCCTTTGCTTCCTCCGGCGGCGGCTCGAAACTGGAGTGGATCAAGGACGACTATCAGGGCGCGCTGGCCCGCGCCAAAGCGGAGAACAAGCCGCTTTTTGTAAACTTCACCGGCTACGCCTGCACGAACTGCAAATGGATGAAGGCCAACATGTTCACCAAGCCCGAGATTGCCGAGGCCCTTGGCGGCTTCGTTCTCGTGGAACTTTATACCGACGGCACCGACGCCGCCAGCGAGGTAAACCGCAACCTCCAGGAAGGCCGCTTTCAAACCGTCGCCATTCCGCACTATGTCGTGCTTGACGGCACCGAGGCCGTGCGCGCCAGCCATGTTGGGCTGACCAAAGACACACAGGAATTCAAGGCATTTCTCACCAAAGGTCTCGGCTCATGACACATCTCCGACGCGCCGCCCTGCTGGCGGCACTCGCTCTTCCTCTTTTCTCGCAGACGCCCACGATGCGTGGTTTCTCCGCGCCGGGCGCCGAGGCGCAGCGCGCGCTGGAGGCCAAGGCCCGCGCGATTCCAGACCCCGTCCGGGCGCGGCAGTACCTGGAAAAGATGGCGGCTGAACCGCACCACGCCGGATCGCCGGCCTCGAAAGCGGTGGCCGAATATGCAGCCGAACTGCTGCGTTCCTGGGGCCTGGAAGTGGAGGTGGAAGAGTTTGAGGCGCTGCTGCCATACCCGAAGTCGCGCACCCTTGAGCTGATCGCGCCCTCGGGTTTCACACCCAAGCTTTACGAGCCCTTTCTCAAGGCCGATCCAGATTCGACCGACCAGAACCAACTCCCGACCTACAACGCGTACTCAGCCTCCGGCGACGTGACGGCGGATCTCGTCTATGTGAACTACGGCATTCCCGCCGACTACGCGCAGCTCAAGAAGCTGGGCATCGATGTAAAGGGCAAGATCGTGATTGCGCGCTATGGCGGGTCGTGGCGCGGCACCAAGGCCAAGACGGCGCAGGAAAATGGGGCGATCGGTTGCCTCATCTATTCCGATCCGCACGACGACGGCTACTACCGCGGCGATGCGTTCCCGGAAGGTCCATGGCGTCCCGCTGAGAGCGTGCAGCGCGGCAGCGTGATGGATATGCCCGTCTATGTGGGCGATCCCCTTTCCCCCGGCTGGGCCAGCGAGAAGGGCGCTCGGAAGCTGGCGCGCGCCGAGGCCACGAGCATCATGAAGATTCCCGTGATGCCCATCAGCTACGCCGACGCGCAGCCTCTGCTGGCGGCGCTCAAAGGACCAGTGGCTCCGGTTGAATGGCGCGGGGCGTTGCCTCTGACGTATCACATTGGTCCCGGCCCGGCGAAGGTGCGGCTTGCCGTCGACTTCGATTGGACGACGAAGCCGCTCTATAACGTCATTGCGACGATTCCCGGCTCGGAGAGGCCCGATGAATGGGTGATCTATGGCAACCATCACGACGCCTGGGTGAACGGCGCCTCCGACCCCGTGAGCGGGGCGGCGGCGCTGCTCGAATCGGCGCGCTCGCTGGCTGAATTGACGAAGTCGGGCTGGCGCCCGAAGCGCACGATCAAATTCGCATTGTGGGACGGCGAGGAGTTCGGGCTGATCGGTTCCACGGAGTGGGTGGAAAAGCATCGCGACGAGCTGAAACGCAAGACGGCGCTTTATATCAACACCGACGCCAACACGGGCGGCAAGCTTGGGTTTGGCGGCTCGGGTACGCTCGAAGCGTTCTTCGCCGAAGTGATGCGGGACGCATTGGACGAAAAAGACCATCCCGAGAAGACCGAACTCAATCCGTTGGGAGCGGGTTCGGATTACGTCGCCTTCGTCCATCACGCGGGAATAGCGAGCCTCAACGTGGGCTTCGGCTCGGCGGGCGGCGCGGGCACCTACCATTCGATTTACGATTCCACCGCGTGGTTCGTGAATCATATGGACAAGGACTTCGTGTATTCGCGAAAGCTCAGCCAATTGACGTCGACGGCGATTCTACGCGCAAGCGAAGCGCCCGTCGTACCGATCGCATTTTCGGCGGTGGAACGCAACGTGCGGAAGTGGATCGCCGAGGCCAAAGGCATCGACACATCCGCCGTTACGGCTGAATTGGACAAGCTCGCACCGGTTGCCGCCAGGTTCGACAAGGCCCTCGCAGCGGCGCCGGCGCTCGATGGAGGCAAGCTGAGTAAGCTGAACGTGCTGTTGATTGGAGCCGAACAGTCGCTCACGCGCCCGCGCGGACTGCCACAGCGGGAATGGTATAAGCACCAACTTTCGGCGCCCGGGCTCTACACCGGCTATGGATCGGTGACGTTACCGGCCGTGAACGAGTCGCTGCAGTTGGAGCGCAAGGCCGATGCGCAAGCGGGTGTAGTGGAACTCGCCGCGGCGCTGGCCAATTTTCGAGCCGTCGCGGAGAAGGCCGTCGCGCTGGTGCAGTAAGCACGCGTTACCATCGCTGTTATGGATCGCCGCCGTTTCCTCGGCGCAGCCACGGCCACCGCTGCGTTCGCCGCTTCCGCCTCCCCAGCCGCCAAACCGATGCGGCTGTACCTGCGCCACACCTGGACGACGACCATGTCGTCAAGCGAGCACCGCGACACGATCCTGTTCACGCTGGAACACGCGGGCATCACCGCCCTCGGCGAAGGCGCGCCGATTGTGCGGTATCACGAGTCGGCCGAAACCGGATGCGCCGCTCTGAATTCAAAGCTGGGTCCGGGCTTCTTTCGCGAGTTCCCGCCGGAGCAATACGACAAGACGCTACGAGAGGTGAACCGGCGCATTCCAGGCGAGTGGGCCGCCAAGGCCGCCGTCGCCGCGGCGGTGATGGATTGGAACGGCAAGCGGCTGGGTGTTCCGGTTTACCGGTTGTTCGGTCTCGACCCCAAAGAAGGTCCACTCACGACGTTTTCGATCGGCATCGACACGCCGGAGAAAACACGCGAAAAGGTTCGCGAGGCGGCGCCGTACCCGGTGCTGAAGATCAAGGTGGGCCTGGATACCGATGAAGCCACCATAGCCGCCGTCCGCGCGGAAACGAAGAAGCCGCTCCGCGTGGATGCCAACGAGGGCTGGAAGACGAAGGAAGAGGCGGTGGAGAAGATCAACTGGCTGGAAAAGCAGGGCGCCGAGTTGATTGAACAGCCCCTGCCCGCCGCGCGGCTGGAGGAGATGAACTGGATTAGCAATCGTGTCCACATTCCCGTGCTCGCCGACGAGGCCTGCCTGCAGGCCTCCGACATTCCGAAGGTCGCGCCCTACTTCGATGGCGTGAACATCAAGCTCGATAAATGCGGCGGCTTGCTCGAAGCCTACCGCATGATTCAGATCGCCCGTTCACTCGGGCTCAAGGTGATGGTGGGCTGCATGGTGTCGAGTTCGCTGGCCATCACGGCAGCGGCTCAGCTTGCGCCATTGCTCGACTACGCCGACCTCGACGGCAACCTGCTGCTCAGGAACGATCCTTATTCCGGTGTGAAAGTCGTGGACGGACGGCTGGTACTGCCGGCGAAGCCCGGGCTGGGGGTCACCCCGGCTACAAGGAGCGCCGCATGAAACCGCTGCTGCTCATGCTGCTTGCCGCCCCCTTGTTCGCCGAGTTCCACACGATCACCATTCGCTACACGCCGAGCGGGTGCTTGGATTGCGCCAAGTCGCTCGAAGCGCGGCTTCGCAAAACACGCGGCGTGGAGGATCTGGCGTTCGATCCGAACGGAGTCGTAACGTTGCGGCTGGCGGCGAACAACCGAGTCCGGCTCGAACTCATTCGCGACTTTATCGAACAGGGGGGAGAGAAGATTCAGCGCATCGAGGTGGAAGCCACGGGCGCGATTGAACGCGACGGCGGCGCGGACACCTTCGTGTTGCCGGGCACCGGGACACGTTACCCGGTTACCCGGGCAAAGGCGGCCGCGGCGCGCGTACGCATTGCGGCCCACGCGGACAAAGCGCGGCCGCTCGCCTTTACGATCGACAAGACCTTCGAATAATGGACTTCGCCAGCCACCTCAAATCGTCGATCGACATCGTCCGCGTGGTGGGCGAGTACGTGCGGCTGCAGAAGGCCGGACCGAATACATACAAGGGCCTGTGCCCCTTCCACCAGGAGAAGACGCCCTCGTTCCACGTACGTCCATCGCATCAGTGGTTTCACTGTTTCGGCTGCGGCAAGAAGGGATCTTCGATCGACTTCGTGATGGAGATCGAGGCGTTGAGCTTTTGGGAAGCCTGCGTCCAGTTGGCCGAGCGTTACGGCATTCCGCTGCCCAAGCGCAGCGAACCGGCCGATGCCGACACGAAGAAGCGCGCGGGAATTTACGAGGCGCAGGAAATCGCGCAGAAGGCGTTCGTCGCGGCGTTCCATTCGCAGGCCGGCGCGCAGGCGCGCGAGTATGTGACGCGGCGCGGTGTGAGCCGCGAGCACCAGGAAGAATTCGGCATAGGCTATTCGCCGCGCGACGGCCAAGTAATTGTCCGGGCGCTGGAGAAGGCCGGGTTCAGCCCGCAGCAAATGGAGGACAGCGGCCTGGTGGCGCCGAGCCAGCACGGACCGGGATTCTACGACCGGTTCCGCAACCGCCTCATGTTCCCGCTCCACAACGAGACAGGCAAGCTCATCGCGTTTGCGGGGCGCGCGCTGAGCGACGACGAGCAGGCCAAGTACATCAACTCGCCGGAGACGGCCATCTATCACAAGAGCTCCGTGCTCTATAACCTGCATCGCGCGCGCAAGCCAATCCGCGACAAGGGCTACTCGATTCTGGTGGAAGGCTACATGGACGTGATCGGTCTTCACGCGGCCGGATTCCCGCATGCCATTGCGCCGTGCGGCACGGCGTTCACCTCGGGGCAGGTGCGGATGCTGCACCGCCATTCGGAGAACGTGGTGGTAAACTTCGATCCCGACAAGGCGGGCATCGCCGCCGCCGAGCGCGCGATCCAACTGTTGCTCGACGAGAGCATGCGGATCAAGGTTCTCGAACTGGCGGGGGGGCTCGACCCGGATGAGTTCGTCAACGAGAACGGGGCCGAGGGCTACGTCGAGGCGATCCGCAACGCGCCGCGCTATTTCCACTGGCTCGCCGACCGCGCGCGTTCGAAATTCGACATGCGCTCGGCGGAAGGCCGCATGGCGGGGCTGCAGTTTTTGATGCCCGCGATACAGCGCATTCCCGACAAACTGGAGCGCGCGGCGATTGCCGAGGATGTCGCCGGATACCTGGGCGTGGAGCGCTCTCTGGTGCTCGATCAGTTCCGCAAGATGGCGGTGCAGCGCACGGCCGAGCGTCCGGGCGCAGCCCCGGCCACCAATGTTCCGGCCAATGAGCGGCTGCTCCTACGCTGTCTGATTCATTCCGCCGAAGCGCGCGATCAACTCGCCGAACGGCTGGCGGCTCTGGTGGACGAGCAGCCGCTGGAAGGCGTGTCGATTTTCCGCGCGATTCTCTCGACCGGGGAGCCGTTCGACTTTGCGGCGCTTGAATCGCGGCTAAATGATTCCGACCGTGCCCTGCTGGCGCGGCTCACTTTTGCCGATGAGATCGAGAATGAGGAGTTTAGTTTGAGCCAGGCGCAGGCCTGTTTGTCGCGTATGGAAGCATCAGGGCGGGACTCGCGGTTGACGCAGCTCAAGGTTCGCATTCGCGAGGCCGAGCGCGAAGGGCGTCTCGACGAAGCGATGGAGTTGATGCAGGAGTTGAACCGGAGTAAGCGTTCTTCGGCGTGACTGTAGGGCAAATGCGCCGCCCGTTCCTTTGCTTTAATAGGAAGGAAGGTTTGAGGGGCGTAGCGATGAGAACGGTGGAATGCAGCGGCGTTGGGCAGGCACCCGCAAGTGCTGGCCGGATAATCCGGCGGACGCCGCGTTAAGGGAAACCTGATGTACGACGAAATGGGAGATCTCGGACCGGAGGAGAGGCGGCGCGAGCGCGAGCTCGACGACCTCATCGCCGATCTGGAAACCTCGAGCGTGGATACGCTCGAGGACCCGAAACTCGACCTCGAAAAAGCCGAAGAGGAATCGGAAGACCTCGACGCGTTCGACCTGGCGCAAGACCTCTCGGACAAGACTACCGATCCCGTGAGGATGTACCTGCGCGAAATGGGCACGGTTCCACTGCTGACGCGCGAGGGCGAAATCGAACTGGCCAAACGCGTCGAGCGGGGCCAGCGCGGCATGATGAAGTCGCTCTCACGTTCACCGCTGGTGATCCGCCAGATCCTGGAACTCGGCCAGCGCGTGGCGAGCGAAGAAATTCCCATCCGCGATATTCTGCAGTCGCCCGATCCGCCCGTAACCGACGAGAACTTCGACGAACAGACGCAGGAGTTTTTGAAGGCCGTCGACGAAATCGACAAGCTCTATAAGAAGACCCTGCAGATTCAGCAGAAACTGCCGGCCGTTCCCCGCGGCACCAAACCGAAACAGAACCGCAGCCTGCGGATGACGCTGGCGCGCGCCGTGGTGAGAGTTTCGCAGCGCGTGTGCGCCATCTCGTTCACGAGCGAAATGCGGCATTCGCTTGCCCAAACCGTGCGCATGGCCGTCGATCATTTGCGGCCGCTTGAGCGCGAGATCGCCAAGTCGCAACGGCAACTGGAAGAGATTCCATCGGCGCAGAACCATACGCGCGACCTGCGCAAGTCGCATCGCCAGACGGTGATGAGCCTGCAGGACATGGAGCAGGATTACGGCGCCTCGGCGGGCGATCTGCGCCGGACGCTGCACATCATCGACCGCGGGGAGTTCGAGGCCGAGACGGCGAAGAAGCAATTGATCGAAGCCAACCTGCGGCTGGTGGTCTCCATCGCCAAGCGCTACACCAATCGCGGCCTGCAGTTCCTCGATCTGATTCAGGAAGGCAACATCGGATTGATGAAGGCCGTGGACAAGTTCGACTACCGCCGCGGCTACAAGTTTTCGACGTACGCCACATGGTGGGTGCGGCAGGCGATTACGCGCGCCATCGCCGACCAGGCCCGTACGATCCGCATTCCGGTGCACATGATTGAGACCATCAACAAGCTGGTCCGCATGCAGCGCTCGATGCAGCAGGAACTGGGGCGCGAGGCGACCACCGAAGAGCTTGCCAAACGCATGGAGCTTCCAGTAGGCAAGGTGCGCAAGGTGCTGCGAATTGCGCAGGAGCCGATTTCTCTGGAAACCCCCGTCGGCGAAGAAGAAGAGTCGCATTTGGGCGACTTCATCGTCGACAAACGCGTAGTCTCGCCGTCGGAAGCCGTGATCAACCTGAACCTGCGCGAGCAGACCGCCGAGGTGCTCAAAACCCTCAGTCCGCGTGAAGAGAAGATCATCAAGATGCGCTTCGGGCTGCTCGATGGCAGCGAGCACACGCTGGAGGAAGTGGGTCAACAGTTTGCCGTTACGCGCGAGCGCATCCGGCAAATCGAAGCCAAGGCGCTGCGTAAACTGCGCCACCCCAGCCGCTCTCACAAGCTACGGGCGTTCCTCGAAAATACCAACGGCGAATAGTAGCGGCGCACCAGGTCCGCGCTCGCGCCGGGCACCAAGTGTTCCCACGGTTCCCCGGCGACCATGCGCGCGCGCACTTCGGTGGAACTCACGTCGTCAAATGCGCCCGCCAATTCTAGGGATGCCACGCCGTCGCGCAGCATTTCCGGCGCCGCGAATTCTCCGCCCCGCGCGGCTACCAACAACCTGTACTCGCGCAATTGCTCTTCGATCGCGGGGTGCCGTTCATACCGCCAGCCCACAATCCGTTCCGCCGCATCCCGGCCGCACACCAGGTGCATGTTTGCACCAGGAAAATGCTCGCGCGCCTCGCGGGCGATCTCATAGAACAACCCGCCCGCGCTCACAGCAAGCCCCATCCGCTCGCCCAGCATCGGCCGCACGATCTCTAACCGTTGCTCCAGCCCCACAGCGTCGTACTCCTTGTGCGGCAACGTTCGCGGCAAGACCGCCAACACCGCGTCGCAATGCCGCAGCGCCGCCTGCATCATCGCCTCATGCGCGCGGGTAGGTGGATGAAACGCAGCGGGCAGCAGGGCGAGCGAGCGCACATTGCGGTCGAGCGTGCCGATGATCTCCACGCTTTGAAAATAGCATCGGGATTATCATGGGGAGAGAATGGAGAGCACACCCAGACAGGTCGTGATCCGGCCTGGCGAGGACGGCTACTGGATTGCCGAGTGCCTGAGCCTTCCCGGCTGCGTCACGCAAGGCGACACACGAGATGAAGCCATCGCCAACGCCAAAGAAGCGATTCGAGGCTACATCGCGGCACTTGAAGAGGACCATCTTCCAATCCCGGAAGAACGCTCCGAAGCGCTGCTGATCTCGGTGTGAGCCGCCTACCCGTTGTTTCCGGCAAGGAGTGCAGAAGGGCGCTGGAAGGCGCGGGCTTCGTATTCCGCAGGCAAGAGGGCAGCCACATGATTCTCCGCCGCAATCATCCGTATGCTCAAGTTGTGGTGCCGGACCACAAAGTGCTCGACCGTGGCATACTGCGGGCAATTCTTCGCGCCGCGGGAATGACGTCGGAAGAGTTTGAGGGGCTCCTCTAGCAATGGATCCTGAGTTCGGCTCAAATGCAACTTTCCAGTTCTACCGAACCGAACGGTGGCTGGGCCGCCTACGGCGAATCTACTCAGGCGAGTCTCAGGAATTGGGCGATTGGGACGACCCTCTGGATTACGTGCTCGCGTTCTTCCTAAATTGCCACCACATTAAAGACTGGCTGAGATGCGGCCCGGAATGGTTGGACCAAGTGGACAAGGAGGTAAAGGGCAAAGCTATCGAGCAGTTTGTCGCCGAATCAGAGGCCTTGAGGATTTGCGCGGACATTTGCAACGGGAACAAGCACTTCACCCTCGATCATTACCGAAGTGGTTCGGTCCCAGCCAGTCACAGTCGGCGCGTTAAGATAGACCCACCTCGTGGTATGAAGGTCACGTCGATCAAGCTCACGCTGAGGACGGTTCGTGGGCCGACCGATGCACTTGAACTTGCGCAGGAGTGCTTCGAGCTTTGGAGGCAGTTCATTCGCAATTCCACGCCGGAGTCTATCAACGCGCTAGCCGAGCGCTACAGAGGCCGGCCGATTCGACCATGTGGGGCGCGATGACTTCCAGCCCCTTCCCCTTGCCCCTCCCTCTTCCACTCCCCTACAATGGCTGAATAAGGACCGCCGCCACACGACCATGAGCGATGCACCCGCACTCTCCGCCCGTGCTGAACAGATTCTGCACTCGGTCGTGCGCGCCTACATCGACGGTGGCGAACCGGTCGCTTCCCAGGACATCTCGCGGCTGCGCCGACATCACTTGAGCCCGGCGTCGGTGCGCAACGTGATGGCCGAGTTGGCCGACCAGGGCTATTTGCATCAGCCGCACACCTCCGCCGGCCGCGTGCCGACAACGAAAGCCTACGCCCTCTATGCGCGCGCGCTGGCAAACCGCCGCCCGGCGATGAATGAAGTCGGCCGCATCCGCGAGGAACTCAGCCACTCGCAGACCGTGGAAGAGCGCGTCGAAAGAAGCTCGCAGATGCTGACCGGGCTTTCCAACGGTCTCGGCATTGCGGCCGCGATTCCCACGTCGAGCCAGATTTTGGACCAGGTGGAGCTGATCCTGATTGGCGGCACGCGCGTGCTCATGATCGTCGCCACGCAGGACAAGATGATCCGCGATCAGTTGATGACCTTGGACGAGGCCATTACGCAGGAAGAACTCACCACGATCCGCAATTACCTGAACGTCAACTTCGCCGGCTGGCGCCTGGCCGACATTCGAGGAGAACTCCGAAACCGGCTGGACCAGACCAGCGCCGCTTACGACGCGCTACTGCGCAAGCTCATCCTGCTCTACGACAAGGGGCTGCTCGAAGGCGCGCATCCGCCGGAATTCCACATGGAAGGCACGGCCAACCTGGTGAGTTTCGATTTCCAACTGACGCGCGAACGCTTGCGCGAGATGTTTCGCACGCTGGAAGAGAAGAAACGCATTCTGCAGTTGCTCGACCGGTTTCTGGAACCGCCTTTGGGCGAGGTAGTGGTGCAGATCGGCATGGCCGACGAAGATCCGACGCTCAGTCCGCTGTCGCTGATCGGCATCTCGCTGCGGATGCCCGGCGGGTTGACGGGCAAGTTCGCCGTCATTGGACCAATGCGGATGGACTATGAGCGCGCCCTTGCGGCCGTCCGGCACGTGGGCCAAGCCTACCTCAGCCTGCCCTGCTGAGGGCGCAAAACGCGCCGTTCACAGCGTGGCGAATTTTTGCAAATCGCGGAAATCGCGGCACATCGCCAGCCGTCAGTGTTCTTTCCCGCCGTAAATCGCTACACTAAGATTTGGGCATTTTTTCGCATATGAGCACGGAGAAACCGGAAGCAACCATGGACTCCTCCGAGCCTGTCACGGGCGGAGGCGGGGAAGGCGATTCCCAGTCTGGGCCGCAGACGCTCGCCGATGGCGCGGAGACGGCGCTGGCGGCCGATTATGAGCGGTTGGTGAACGAAAAGCTGGAGTTGCAGGAGTTGCTGCAGCGCCGCCAAGCCGATTTCGAGAACTTCAAGCGGCGTTCGGATCGTGAACGCGGAGATGTATTCGAAACCGCGACGATGGAAGCGCTCAAGAACATGCTGCAGGTCCTGGACGACCTTGAACGTGGGCTGAAGTCCGTACCCGCCGAGGACGGTCCGGCTAAGGAGTTTGCCAAAGGAGTCGAACTGATTTACCAGCGGACGGTGGACTTATTCACCCGTATGGGGGTATCGTCCGTAAAGTCCGAGGGCGAAAAGTTCGATCCTAACTTACACCATGCCGTGCAGAAGGTCGAATCGAGCGAACACGCCGATGAGACAATTTTGGAAGAGTACCAAAAAGGGTATCTCTACAAAGGCAAACTTCTGCGCCCGGCCATGGTGAAGGTGGCCGTGCGTGAGTAGCGGAAATCGACACGAAGACAGGGAGTGGAAGAGCCGGTGAGCAAAGCCGACTATTACGAAGTCCTCAGCGTCGAACGCACTGCCGACGAGCAGGTGCTCAAGAGCGCATATCGGAAAGCCGCTCTGAAGTACCATCCGGACCGCAATCCGGGTGACAAGGCGGCCGAGGAAAAATTCAAGGAACTCGCGGAAGCGTATAGCGTTCTGAGCGACCCGCAGCGCCGGGCCGCCTACGACCGTTACGGGCACGACGGCTTGCAGGCCGGCGGGGCCAACGTCAACCCCGACGTCTTCACGGAATTCAACGACATTTTCGGAGACTTCTTCGGCTTTGGCGACCTGTTCGGCATGGGGGGCGGCAAGCGCTCAAACCCGAACCGGGCCCAGCGCGGAGAAGACGTTCGCTACGATCTCACGATCGATTTCGACGACGCCATGCGCGGCTCGGCGATCGAGATCCAGGTGCCGCGCCTCGATGCCTGTGGCAAGTGCCAGGGCAAAGGCGCCGAACCAGACGGGCTGGTGACGTGTCCCACCTGCCGCGGGCGCGGCGAGGTGCTCTTCCAGCAGGCTTTCCTGCAGATTCGCCGCACGTGCGCGCAATGCGGGGGCCGGGGCCAGACGATCCGGAAAGCCTGCCAGTCGTGCAAGGGCGAGGGCTACCTGCGCAGCGAGCGCAAGCTCCGGGTGAATATTCCTCCGGGTGTCGATACGGGCACGCGTCTACGGTTGGCCGAAGAGGGACAGCCGGGCGCGAACGGGGGGCCGCCGGGCGATCTTTACGTGATCATCCGCGTGAAGCCGCATAGCGTCTTTGAACGGAATGAGAACGATTTGCACTGCGTGCTGCCCATTAACGTGGCGCAGGCCACGCTTGGCGCGCAGGTAGACCTGCTGACCTTCGATGGTCTGCAATCGGTGAAGATCCCCGAGGGCGTTCAAAGCGGCCAGCAGATTCGCTTGAAGGGCTTCGGAGTTCCAAAGGTGAACGGCAATGGCCGGGGCGACCTGCTCGTGCACGTCGAAGTAAAGGTTCCGACGAAGCTCACGCGCGACCAGCGCAAACTCTTCGAGCAGTTGCTCGAAACGTTGCCGGTTGAAAATGAGCCCGACGACAAGGGCCTTTTCGACAAGCTCAAAGATTTTCTGGTGCAATAGCGGCGGGGCGGTTATTTCACCGCCATCGTGACGCTCGCGCTTACCGCTCCGCCGGCGGACACTACCACGGGCACTGCATTCCCGGTCGCCGAGTCCGGCGGCACCACCACATTGATCTGATACAGTCCGGCCAGCCCCGGGGTCAAGCCCGAGAACTGCACCGTGGCGGGACGTCCCCCGATGGTCACGCTCACCGGCGCTACCGCTGTGGCAGGCGGTGAAGAGGGCGCGGCCGATCCGGCATTCACAGCCGGTTGCGTGCGGCCGAGTCCGCTGCAATAGATCACCACGACTTCTCCGCGCGCGGCCGGATTGGCGGGAGTGGCCAGCACCGTGGGATTCGAGCCCAGCACAATGATTCCCTGCCCCTGCCCGGATTGATTCGAGGTGAAAATTCCCGGCTGTGCTTCGGCAACGATCAATTCCGACATCGCCCAACCATTCGCGGTCCGGACGATGAGCGGCAGACTCACGCCGCCGGGCAGTGTGTACGGCGCCTGCGCGTTCACCTGCGAAAGTCCATTCGTTTCGCCCGCGTAGAACATGGGCATGTCGATGCCGCCCAGGCTGACGCGCGTGCCACTCAATTGGAAGGGCAGCGGAAGCGAACTCGCCGAAACGGGCGCCGCGGCCAGTTTCGATCCGAAGATTGCCAGCAGGCTACCGTGCGCAACGGGTTCGTAGGCCTGGAAACTGGCGGTACTCACGACGCCGTTCGGCGGAAGATAGGGACCAGCCGGGTTGGCCTCAATCACGCCACTTGCCTGCACGCACCCGCTGACGCCGCGGTCGACATCTTCGGCGAAATAGCTAAGCGTCACCGGACCGCCCGAAAGCGCGTTGGGCGTCCACGTTGCCGTCCAGCGCCCGTTGCCCAGATGTTGCAGTGCAACCGTCGAACTCTCTTCGAGCGAGGGCACCATGTTCACCGAACCGGTGCGTAGGGGCTGGCCGGTGCGATCGGTAATCTGAAGATCCAACGGAACGGCAAGACCGGAGAGCGTGGAGAATCCCGAGCCGAGCGTGCGCGAGACCATCGCGAGTCCGCTGCCCGTAGTGCATGTGAAATTGCCGCGCAACTCCGCCGGCGGCTCCTGCACGGAGGCCGACGAACTCGGCAGCACGACCACGGCGACGTCGATGGATTGCACGCGCGGGTCATTCGATCCATACACGGTGAGCGGGAAACGGTAGATGCCCGCGCCGAGACCAGCGACATTTGCCGCGACTTGAATCCGCACGGGCGAGCCGGAAGTGGCGGTCTTTCCGTCGGGTGTCGTTGCCGTGAAGATACGGTTGTCGGGCGGGAAAGAGTATTCGAAGCCCGATGCCTGCGGGAGCGGGTTGAAAACCTGCACGGTTTGCGGCGGCACATTCAATTCGCCTTGCCGTGCCGTAAAGGTGATTCCGCCGGGCGCGATGGTCAGTCCGGGATTCGTACCCGAGGCAAGCACGCGTAAAGCGACCAGCACGGTGCGCGGCGAGTTCTCAATTCCCGAGGCGCGCAGCCGGATCTCACCGAAGTATTGGCCGGGCGCGAGTCCACCGGCATTGGCGCGAACGCCGATGGTCGACGGGTTGCCCGCCGTGACGCTGCCCGCCGATTGCGTGAGCGCGAGCCAAGACGTGGAGGCGCCTTCGATGATCGTGGCGGCATCCCAACTGAACCCTCCCGCGCCAGAGGATTGAATGGTCAGATTCTGCGTCGCAGGCGCGGGGCCGCCATTCACGGCGGTGAACGTCAAGCCCGAGTGCGAGACCTCCATCAGGTCGCGGCCGGCGCTGACCGCCAACGTGACGGGCACCTGCAACGTCTGCGCCGTCGAGGCGCTCGTCAGCGTGAGCCGGGCGCGATGGACACCCGGTTCCAGTGCGCCGGTATTCATCTCCAGCCGCACGACGCCGGGCGCTTCCGGCGTGGCCGAACCGGACGCGGGGGCGGCCGTGATCCAACCCGTGCCATCGAGCGGCGTTACCGAGGCGGAGTAGGAGGCCTGCCCTCCCCCCGCTTTGAGCACTTGAATGCTTCGCCGCACCGCGCCCGACGAACGCGGCACGGCGAGGCTGATTCCCGAGGGCTCCACCGAGATACTCGGCGGCGCGGCGGGGTCCACACGCAACGTGATGCGCGCGCTCAGGGATTGTTGCGCAAGGTTAAGCGCGGCCACGATTACGGTTCCCGAATATTGGCCCGGCGCCAGGGAACGGGGATCGGCGGTTACTTCCACGGATGCGGGCAACGTTCCCGTGGAAGGGGTGGCCCGCAGCCACGGCGAACCATCGTCGGTGTTCACGCGCACAGAGAACGACTGCCCGGCGTTTGAACTGGAGACGCTCAGGGTTTGTGGCGGCGGCAGTCCGCCTCCGGCATTCCCGCGGAAGCTCAGCTCCGACGGGAAGACGCGGAACGGCCCACCGGCGCGAAGCTGGCATGGTTTCTCGGTGGCAAATAGCAGCCCGTCCTGGACGCGCAGGGTAAAGTCGTAGGTTCCGGCCACGGACGGCACTCCATTCACCACGCCGTTGGGCGAAAGGGCGACTCCGGGCGGGAGGTTTCCCTGTGAAATGGTCCACAGGTATCCCGGCTGCCCGCCTTGGACAGCGAGCAACTGGCTATAGGCAACTCCCACGGTGGCATCGGGCAAAGGACACGCAGTGTTGATCGTGAGAGAAATGCTCACGAGCAGACTACACTCCTTAAACGCGGTGGCGCCGAAGAAATCGGTGACCTTGAAGATGAAGTTGAACGCACCGGTGACCTGGGGCGAACCGGAGATGAGCCCGTTGGTATTGAGCTGAATGCCTTCGGGGAGCGCGCCGCCCACCAGGGTCCATCCGTAGGGCGGCGTTCCACCGTTGGCGGCCACCAGCAGATTGTAGGGTTGTCCAATGCTCGCCGAATTCAGCGGGCACGAGGTGGCCACGGTCAGCAACGTGGCGCAGGTGCGAATTTCGGCGATCTCGCGTCCCGGAGGAAGCGTTGCGAATAGTGGTGCGGTGCTGGCGTTGGTGCCGGACGCCAGCGGCGCAAGGCCTCCCTGCAAACTGATTTTTCCGAATGTGGACGTATTGGCGGGGACGGATAGGATGACGCCGAAACTGATCAGCTCAAGCGAGTCTGAATTGGACTCGAGTATTTCCCACACTGCCGTCGCCACGCCGTTTACGACGGGAACCTGGGCATAGTTGCCGACGGAGGCGGGAATGGGCGAATAGGGTCCGCTGCCGTTGGCGTCGGTGGTGGTGAGCCGCGCGACGATGTTGGACGAGATGGTCCCCTCCGGCACGGCGCCGGTGGTGACGAAGACGGTCACGCCGGAAGGTACGCCGGTGAAGCGGGCCATCAGGCGCGTGCCGTTGGTTGCCAACCCGGCGAGGTTCATGCTGTTGACGGGCGGGAACGCGCCGTTGAAGAAGCCTGTTTCCGTGTTGTAGTTCGTTAAGGGATCGTTCTGGTTGGCGACCGCCGAGGAGGCGTTGGCCGACGTCGCCACGTTCCGGCGGCGAAACTCGTTGGCGTTCCCTTCACCGAAGCGGACATTGAAATCGCGGAAGGTATCGGCGGCCACAACGGGACGGTTGCCGACACAGCCGTCAATCACCTGCGTATAGTCACCGAAATCGTCCATCGTGCGCGCCGACACCCCGCCGGCCGTGATCACGGTGCCCACATTGGCCTGGCTGCCGGTAAAGGGCACGAACGGGTTGGTGAGCAAGTTCACGGACATCGTCACCGTGGCGGGCGTGGCCAACTGGGAAACGTTCGCGCGTACGTTGACGATGCGGAACTCGCGAACGAAGGGACCGGCCGGGCCCGCGGGCGCAATTTCGAGCGTCTGCCAGATGATGGAACCGGAGTTATAGAAGCCCTGAATCACATTGGCGTTCGGCACGATCATATCCACCGCGCGAGCCACCTGGGCGCCGGGCGCGGGGTTGTCGATCAGCAGCAGCGCCTCATTCGCATTGATGGCCGAATCCAGCGTGCGGCTTGCCAGCGGGACATTCAGATTGATGTGGATGGCACCCACGATGCCGCCGGCGGGCTTCGTGCCGCTGCAGCGAACCACGACCGGAGCCACCAACTCCGAAGATGCGCGAGCCCGCAACCCCACCTGGTCGGTTACCTGAGTCGCGCAACTGAAGGATTGCGCCGCGGCATGGGGGGCCAGCAAAAACAGGCAAAAAACGGACGCACCCCAAATTCGGGCGATTGTAGACAGTCCTCGCATGATGCCCCATTATGCTTCAGATTGCCTACAAACAAAATAGGGGATTCGTGTTGTAAGGCCGCTTACCGTATGGCGATTGTGGCGGTATTGCTGACGGCTCCCCCCACGGACACGGTGAGCGGAACGGCGTCGCCGGTTTGCGCCTCGGACGGTACGATGGCGTTCACCTGGTAGAGACCTACGAACCCGGGCGCCAGCCCCGCGTAGAGAATCTGCGCGGACTGGCCGCCGATGATCGCCGTCACTGGAGTAACCGTGCGCGCGAGCGGTTCGGACGACGGCGCGAGGGTGCCGCTGGGGACCTCGGGATTCACGCGCCCCAAGCCTTCGCAATAGATGCTCACAATGCGGCCCCGCAACACCGGCGTGCCTGGAGCGGCAAGCACGGCCCGCCCTAGTTCGGCCGTGGTCGATGCGTCGAGGATCGCGCCCTGCCCCGTTCCCTGTTGATTGATGGTGAAGATTCCGGGCTGGGTTCCAGCCAGCACTACATCCACCGGGCGCGAAATCTGACCGCCGCGCTGTACAACCACCTGCCGCGATACGCCGGGAAGCAGTTCGCGCGGTGTTTCGGCGTTCAATTGATTCGGGCTGGCAAAGAAAAGCGGGAGCGCCGAAAGCCCCGTGTTCGGGCTGGCGAAGAACGCAAGCGCTCCAGCCAGCGACGGCACCGGCGGGAACGCGCTTGCCGAGCGGTCGGCAAGATTGACGCCGAAGGCCGCGACCAAGCCCCCCGGCGCCACGGGCTGGCCCGGCAGGAACGTCGAGGTACTGAGAACGGCGTCTTCGGCAAGTTCGGGAATCGTGATCGTGTCGTCGGCGGCGCCAAAAATTGCCGCCGACGCGCGCAGCGCCGTGCCGGCAGATGTGGCCTGCAAGTCGAGGCGCAGTTGATTATTCGCGAGTCCATTCGGAACCTGCAGGTCACCCGCCCACACGCCGTTGCCCGTATGCGTAAGCGAACTCTGCGTGGCGTCGGGCGCCGCGAATCGCGCCGTCACCGCGCCGGCCGTCATCGCGGCGCCGCAATTGTCCACCACACGAAGGCGTACCGGGAGCCCGGAACCGGTCATGGCCAGGAAGCCCGTCACCGGTTGCACGGGCGCGAGGGCGAGCGAGGTGCGCACGCAGTTGCCCGGGGTCAACACTAAGCGCAACGGAACGATGACAACCTGTGCGTCGCCGCCCAGGGCAATCGCCACGCCACCTTCATACACGCCGGGCGTGAGTCCCGACGTGACGATGCTGATGGCGATCTGTTGCGGCTCGCCCGGCGCCAGCGATGAGGGAGTTTCCGCGGGTAGACGGAACGGCCGGCTATCGCCGCTGAGAGCGAAGTCGAGCGTGGCCGCCGCGGTACCGGGGTTCACGAGCGTGATGGTCTGCGTGGGCGGATCTCCCGCTCCTTGTTGCGCGGTAAACAAGAGTCCTCCCGGTGCGGCGTGCAAGCCCGGCTGCTGGCCCGGCCCCAATATGCGCAAGTGCGCCGAGACAAGTCGCGGCGAGTTGTCCGAACCCGTGCCGATGCGCAGAATTCCGCTGTAGAGTCCCGCCGCAAGCCCCGTGGTGTCGGCCGACACCTCGACGCGCGAGGGCAGATCGGGCCTTGCCGAATCGCTGGCCGGCGAAAGCCTGAGGAAGTTGCCAATACCGGCCGCGCCTCCGCTGGTGCTCTGCCAGAATAGGGAATTTTCGCCTTGCGACAGAATGTCCAAATCCCGAGGCGGCGGGAGTGCACCGCCGGCAACGCCACGGAACGAAAGTGAGCTTGTGGATGTTCCCAACTGATCCGGCCCGGCGCTGATACTCAACGACGCGAGCAGCACCGTGGGCGCGGAACCGGGAGGGCCGGAAACCGTTACCCGCGACAGATAGGTTCCCGAAGCCAGGTCGGCGGGATTCGCCTGCATCATCGAATAGGACGGTTGATTCGCCGACACGGTGCCGATCGGATCCAACACCGTCAGCCACGTGCCACCGCTGAGGGGCGTCACGGAAATCTGATAGTTGAACGTGCCCGCTCCCGCGTTGGAAACGGTGAGGTGGCGGTAAAGCGGCTGGGCGGCGCCGCGCGGCGCGCGAAAACTCAGTCCCCGCGGCCGCACCTGCATCTGAGCGGGAAGCGGCGCGTTGACCTGCAGCACCACAGGAATGCCGACTGGTCCATTGCTCGCTCCCACGGCGCTTACCGTGATCAGTCCGTTATAGGTGCCGGGCGCCATCGCGGCGCTGTCCACTTCCACGCGGAGCCTTGCAGGCGTGGTGGCATTGCTCAGTTGCACGCGAAGCCAACTTGTATTGGGCACCTGCGCGTTCACGGTAGAGGCGCCAGAGCCGCTGGTAACATTCAATTCCTGCGCCAGGGGTGATATGCCCTGAGTCGAGGAGAAACTCAGGAAACTCGGCTTCACTTCGAACGGCCCATTTACCCGCAGCGAACAGGGCGCGGTGGCGGAATTTTGTTGGGAGTCCGTCACGCGCAGCGTGAAGGTCGATTGCCCGGCGGTGCTCGCGGAGCCGGTCACTTCGCCATTGCTGTTGAGCGTGATTCCCTGGGGCAGACTTCCGGCCGCAATCGACCAACTGTAGGGAACCACGCCGCCCTCGGCGGAAAGTACAGCCCGGTAAGCCACCTGTTGCGCGGCGCTCGGCAG
Source organism: uncultured Solibacteraceae bacterium (assembly GCA_964449665.1). Classification (GTDB taxonomy): domain Bacteria; phylum Acidobacteriota; class Terriglobia; order Bryobacterales; family Bryobacteraceae; genus JAFLBB01. The sequence continues at coordinate 571 of CAYUZM010000001.1, read as the reverse complement.
CGGACACACGGTGCGAATCGTCAGTCCGCCCGCGACTGTAAAGGGCACGGCGTTGGTGAATTCGGGCGAGGTAAGGATGGTGCGGCGCACCGCAATCGGGAAACTGCCCGATGCAGTTAACAATCCTGCGGGCACAGTCGCGCGGATAGTGCCTGCATCCACGAATGTGGTTTCGAGCGCGCGCTGATCCGCGCTGCCATAGTTCCAGAGCACGACCGAGTTCGAATTGAAGCCGGAGCCGAGGAGTGTGATCGTCAATTGCGCGGCGCCCTGCAATGCACTATTCGGGTTGAGAGACGAAAGCGTGAACGTATTGCCCCCGCCTGGAGCGGTGGCCAACGAGCACTGCCGGAGCGCCGTCTGCTGCGTGGAATCGTTCACGCTGAGCACGAAGGTCGATATGCCGTTCACGGTGGCCGTGCCGGAGATCGAACCATTGGCCGAAAGCGAGGGTGCCGTGGGGAGGGGGCCAAACGCAACGGTCCGAAGGTAAGGCTGTGCGCCCCCGCCGCCCGCGTGCGCCGTAATGGAGCGGCGGGTGGGGGGCCGTGTTTGGAGGGGGCCTGTCGGT